>NZ_JBHHMJ010000504.1:0-12207 GCF_042136455.1 Stenotrophomonas sp. 3diitr2024 | reverse complement strand
CCACCGCAGCGCCCAGGAAGGCGCGCCGGCTCCAGCGCTGGGCCGGCGTCGGCGCGACCGGTTGGCGCGCGCCGGCGGGCAGTCGCTCGCCGGCCAGCCGCACCTGCTCCCACTGCCGGCGCGCACGGCCAAACGCTTCACGATGACGCGGGTCGGACTCGCACCATGCACGGAACCGGCGCCCATCGGCAGCGGTCGCCTCGCCCGAGGTCAGCCGCACCACCCACGCATGGGCCTGACGCTCAACGGCATCCAGCGGGCGTTGCGGGCGGTCGTCAGGATCCATGGGTCTCATGCCGGACCCGCACGCTGCGGGGTTCTGCTCGGCGTCAAAGTGTAGACGGATGCCGTCGCTCAGAACCGCACCTGGCGCCCCTGCCCGCTGCGTTCGGCCAGGTAGTCCTGGGCTGCCTTCAGCTCCCGCTGCACCAACCGCAGCGACACACCGAGGTGGTCGGCCACGTCGCGCTGCTGCAGGCCATCGACGCGGATTGCCAGCAGGATGCGACGACGGCGCTCGGGCATGCGCTGCAGCAGGCCGACCATGTCTTCCAGCGCGAAGTCCAGCTCGGCCGCCTGCGCCGGCCCCGGCCCTGGGTCGGCCATGTCCATCAGCGTATCCACCTCCTCCAGGCTCAGCAGGCGGTGGTCTGCCCGTTGGCGGTCGATCACGGTGTTCATCGCCATCCGCAGCAGGTAGGCCGCAGGGTTCTGCACCGCGTCCAGGCGGTCACGGCGCGCACTCAGGCGCATCCACGTGTCCTGCAGCGCGTCGCCGGCCAGCTCTTCCGATCCGAGCTTGCGCACCAACCGGCGTTTCAGCTCGTCGTAGGCACCCAGGAGGTGGTCCATCAGATCAACCGCCCCAGCCGTACCGTTGCTCATGTTCGAATCCTTGAAGTCATGGAAGGGGCGCGCGCCGGCCGCAGTCGTGGTCGGTGCCGGAAGGACGGATCTGCAGCGTCACCGGCTGTGGCAGCGCGGCGGCCTCGGTCGCCAGCACCAGGCCTTGCAGCGCCTGCAGCAGGCGTGCGTCGCGGCGATCACTGCCACTGCCGGACAGCAGCTCCGGCTCGCTTACCTGGCCCGCGCCGTCGATGCGGAAGCGCAGCGTTGCGGCATAGCGGCCGGGCGCAATCTCCGGGTCGTCACAGAACGCCGCACGCAGCCGCTGCTGCAACCCGCCGTAGCGACGCCGACGTTCGGCCTCGGGAAGCCCCGCGCCAACACCGGGTTCCGCGGCCGAGGGTTTGCCCCGGCGCAGCACCACACGCTGCTCGCCGATCACCTCTGCCTCGATCCCGGTGTCCTGCAGCAGCGACTCCAGCGCCGCAAGCGGCGCCAGGCTCCCGCGCAGCGCATGGCTGCTGCGGCCCGAAGCAAGGTCGCCGGGGTACATCACCGACCACCCACTGATGACACTGAAGCGCTCGACCGCCTGTTCCAGCGGCTGCGCAGGGATGTCGTAGGCATGAACCGCGTCCTGTGCGGCAGCGGCAAAGGACAGTAGCAGCCATGCGGCGATGGCCACCTTCCAAGTTCTGACCGCATGGTGTCCATTCAGCCCCCTGACGTAGAACACATGACCCTCGGCAGCGACAGCAGCTGCAACGGTCGCGCACCACAACCGGAACCCCGGCCCGCGCGCGACCCGCAAGCGGGCTCAAACCGTACCGAGGGCACATGTCATTGCGATGACCGCCGCCACGGCTGACGCCGGGGCAGGCTCCGTGGGGCCAGTCACGCATCAGGAATCAATGAATCGAACAGACATGACCATCTGCCCCTGGGGTCAGAGCCCGTTGCGCAGCAACGGGATCCGCCCCGTGCCGACCCAAACGTGTCGACCAAGGTCGACCCCCACCAAGAGCAGTTCATGCCGTTCCGGCAGATCGCGGGAAACTGTCGAAGGCGGGGTGGGTCTGGTTGCAGGGGTGTCCGCGGCATGGATGCCGCGGCCAAGCCCCCATGGACGGGTTTACGGCGTCTCCCGCAACCGGACCCACCCCGCCATCCCTCAGGAAGCCAGCTTTTGCTGTTGCTGTTGAAGTTGCCGGCCAGCGGCCGGCACTACCGCGGGTGCAGGGCGCAGCCCTGCAAAGAACCCCCTACTCCTGCGGATCGCGGATGATGTGGATGTCGGTCGGGGTCGACAGCGGAATGTTCCGCTCGGCCAGGATCTGCAACAGGCTGAAGTACAGGTCGCTGCGGGTGGCGTACACCTGCCGCGGGCTGGCCACGTAAGCGAAGCTGTTGATGGTGATCTGGCCACCGGCAATGCTGTCGATGTAGACCGTCGGTGCCGGCTGTTTCAGCACGTTGGTGTGCGCGGTGTACGCATCCAGCAGCGCCTGCCGCAGATTGCCGACATCCGTGCTGGGCGGCACCGCGAACTGGATCTGGATGCGGCCCTGGTTGTTGCCCATCGTCATGTTGCGCACGGTCTTGGTGACCAGCTCGGAGTTGGGCACGATCAACGTCGACTTGTCGCCCACCTGGATCTCGGTCGATCGCAGGCTGATGCGGCGGATGTCGCCCTCCTGGTCGCCCAGCTTCACCCAGTCGCCGATCTTCACCGGCCGCTCGGCCAGCAGGATCAGGCCGGAAACAAAGTTCTGGGTGATCACCTGCAGGCCGAAACCGATACCCACCGACAGCGCGCTGACCAGCAATGCCAGCTTGCTCAGCTGCAGGCCCATCGCCGACAGCGCCCAGATCACCGCGATGATGATGCCCACATAGCGGGCAACGGTACTCACCGAATTGCGCGCGCCCAGATCCAGCTCGGTCTTGGGCAGGTAGGTGTCGGTCAGCCAGCGCTGTACCAGCTGGGTAACGGCCAGGCCAGCCAGCAGCACCAGCACCGCCAGCACGATGCGCACCGGCTCCAGCTTGGTTCCGCCAATGTCGAATCCAGAGGTGAACAGCGAGGAGAAGCGGTCCACCACCGCGCCGATGTTGCCGAACGGTGCCACCAGCGCCAGCAGCGCGATCAGTACGACGATGGTGCGCAACGCCGCCGACAGCAGCACGCCCGCCTGTTCCAGCCGCGATACGCTCAGGCCGGTGCTGAGCAGGATGGTCTGGCCGACCTTGCTGTCGGCGTTGAGCATCCAGGTGCTCAGGTCATCGACGAACTTGAACAGCAGGGTTGCGGCCAGCACGACGATGCTGCCGCCGATCAGCTGCTGGTTCACGAACTTGGCGAAATTCAGGTAGCCCAGCAACGTGGCAACGATGGCCGCCACCACCGCGATATTGCCCGCTACCCGGGCCAGCACCAGCCAGCTGCTGCGGCGCACGGGCGTGGTTGCCCCCACGCCATCGGCCTGTGCTTCCAGCTTGGCCTCGGCCTCGGCGGTCTGCCGGCGATGCAGGCGCGCCAGGGTCACCAGCATGGCCATGATCAGGCCGAGGTAAGTCAGGGCAATCAGGCCGTCCAACGCCACCGTGGTGACGTCGCTGGTGCGCGTAGCCTGGTCGAGGGCCACCAGCACCGTGCTCAGCCAGGCCAGCGCCGCCGCGCCCCAGGCATATTTGCGCAGCTTCAGCGCGGCGGTGTCGTCCAGGTTCAACAGCCGCCATGACGGGCGCTTGGGCACCAGCAGGCAGGCGCTGAGCGCGGCAATGAACGCCGCACGGAAGGTGGCGGTCTCCAGGCCGTCGGCCACGACCTGCAAGCGCGGCGCGATGGCATCGATCGCATCCAGCGCCGCCATCAGTACCACCACGGCATAACCGGGCAGCAGCGTGCCCACCAGCAGCAGCCACATTGCCAGGCCAGACCGGCGCAGTCGTCCATCAGGCGCGCGCTCGGACGCGGCGAACTGCCGCCCCAGCCTGCGCAGCCACAACCGCAGCGGGAACATCATCACCAGCGCGGCCAGCAGGCCCAGCAACGGCGTGCCCCAGCCATGGGTGCGGATGCCGGCCACCAGCGCGTCACGCCCCTGCTCGGCCAACGGCGCAACGCGCGCGATATCGATCGGCAGGCGCTCGGCCACCTTGCTCCACAACGCAGGCGACAGCGGCGAGGCGACCTTCTGGCCCAGTTCTTCCGTACGTTGTGCGGTGCGCTGCTGCTCGATGTCCGCCGCCAGCTGCTGTGCACGCACGGCACTGGCCTTGGCCTGCGCTACCGACGCGGCCAGGCCGTCGCGCTGCCTGGTTATGGCCCGTCGCTGCGCTGCCAGCTCCGGCGGCTCCGTGGTGCCCTCGGCAGGCGTCCCCAGCTGCGCCAGCTGCTCGTTGATGCGATCCAGCTGGGGCTGCAGTGCCTTTTCCAGTGCCTCGGCGTCACGCCGTGCCTGCGAGGCATTCTCGGACAGCATCGCCAGCGTCTCGGTGGCTTCCGCATCGCCACGTTTGCGCTCGACATCCTTCAACCGCGAATCGATGTCCGCCAGCTGTTGCTTGGGCGTGGGGTCCTCCTCCTGCGCCAGCACCGGCGCGGACAGCAGGAAGGCAGTGCACAGCAGCAGGGCCCACCAGGGCCCTCGTGCACGGATCGATCGCAGGAAAGAAGACACGCAGCCACACCGGTTCGCGCGGACCACCGCGCCTGCGCGCGACTATACGGCAGAGGCGGTAAAGGACGGATGGGGGACGCGCAGCAGTATCAGTACTTCAGGCGCAGCTCTTCCACGGTCGGCTGCTGCAGCGCGTACCAGTCCTGGAACTCTTCCTCGGTGATCTCATCGGGCGCATATACCGCCACCGGGTGCCACTCGTGGTCGGTCGGCAGTGGCTGGCGCGGGCCGGCTCGCAGGCTGTAGCTGACGCCCTCGTAGTCGACCAGGTCGTCGACCTGCGGCCACTGTTCGCGCGCGAACGCGGATTCACTCTTCAACAGGATCACCTGGTACATCGGCACCTCCACCTCGGTTGGATCAGGAAAACACGGCGCTGGCGGCAGGATACCGCCATGCCGGTGACAACAGGCACGTCGCAGCGGCGACGGATCGTTCTGGACACGGCCATCGCCCCGGCTTCACCCGCCCATGGCGAGCCCATCGGCATCGTGGAGGCCCGCCCCTGCCACGATGACCGATGACCGAGCACCCGCCGCTGAAGACCGTCGCCGACCTCAAGCTGCCGCGCTACCTGGGCACCTGGTACGAGATCGCGCGCCTACCGATGCGCCACGAGCCGGAAGGCTGCACCGATGTGTCGGCGCACTACACCCTGCTCGACAACGGCAATGTCGGCGTCACCAACCGCTGCCGCATGGACGGCGAGATCGAAGAGGCCACCGGCGAGGCCTGCGCCGTCGACAACGACAGCGCGCGCCTGGAGGTCAGTTTCCTGCCCAAGGGCCTGCGCTGGCTGCCGTTCGCCAAGGGCGACTATTGGGTGATCCAGGTCGCCCCGGACTACAGCGTCTCGCTGGTCGGCAGCCCGGATCGCAAGTACCTGTGGCTGCTGGCGCGCGAGCCACGCCTGGACGCGACCGTGCAGGACCATTATCTGGCCGCGGCCCGCCTGCAGGGCTTCGATCTGTCCGAACTGATCCAGACCCCGCATACCGGCCACCCCACCGCCTGAGCACGACCACGCATGGACCTGAAAAGTGGCTACCCCTGGTGGGCAGTGCGCAACGGACTGCTGCAGGCCTTTCCCCCACTGGAGCAGGATCTGCGCTGCGACGTGCTGGTGGTCGGTGGCGGCATCACCGGTGCGCTGATCGCCGACGAACTGTCCGCCCACGGCCACGAGGTGGCGGTGATCGAGCAGCGCGACATCGGCTGGGGCAGCACGGCGGCCAGCACCGCGCTGTTGCAGTATGAGATCGATACCCATCTGCTGGAACTGGCCGAGCGCTATGGCAAGGATGCCGCCGCCCTGGCCTACCTTGCCTGTGCCGACGCGATCCCGGCGCTGGCTGAAGTGGCACGCGGGCTGAAGGAGGTGGACTTCCGGCAGATGGACAGCCTGTACCTGGCCAGCCGGCGGCGCGACGTGCCGCGCCTGATGGCCGAAGGAGCTGCACGCCGTGATATTGGACTGGACGCGCGTTGGCTGGACCGCGAAGCCCTGCGCGAACGCTTCGACGTGGATGCCGGCGGCGCCCTGCTGACCCGCCAGGCGGCGCGGGTCGATCCCTACTGCCTCACCTACGGCCTGCTTAAACGCGTGCGCCGCCGCGGCGGCCATGTGCACGACCGCACCGTGCTGCACACGCTGAAGCCTGGCGCGCAGGGCGTAACGGCGATGACCGAGGCCGGCGCCACGGTCCGTGCCCGCCACGTGGTCCTGGCCATGGGCTACGCCAACCAGCGTTGGCTGGAACAGCGGGTTTCGCGCAACCGCAGCAGCTACGCCTTCATCACCGACCCGATCGATGCAGGCACGCTGGGCCGGCTGCAGCGCACGATGGTGTGGGAGAGTGCACGCCCGTACCTGTACCTGCGCACCACCGGCGACCGCCGCCTGCTGGTGGGTGGGCTGGACGACGCCATCGATATCCCGGCGCGGCGCGACCGGCGCGTGCAGCGCAAGGCCGAAAAGCTGATGGATCAGCTCCTGCACTGGTTCCCGCGGCTGGACCCGGTGCCCGCCTTTTCCTGGGCCGGCACCTTCGCCGAAACCGCCGACGGCCTGCCCTTCTTCGGCCCGCACGCGCAGTGGGGGCCGCGGGTCCATTTCGCCATGGCCTACGGCGGCAACGGCATCACCTATTCGATGATCGGCGCCCAACTGCTGCGCGCCCGGATCGAGCGGCGCAGGCATGCGCTGGAAGGGCTGTTCGGGTTCGGGCGGTTGTGACCTGCAGCCGGCCGTGGCCGGCTCTACCCCAATCCGGGGCCGACAGGCATCATTCAAGCAACCCCTGCTAGCGTCGGCCTGTACCGCCGCGTGTTGCGTGGCCACCTGTTCGCTGGAGCGCCGTCATGATCCGCCCCCTGACCCTGCTGCTGTGCCTGGCCCTGCCGGGAACCGTGCTGGCCCAGTCCGCCGCCGGCGCCACCGCGCCGCAGGCTGCCGGCCTGGACCTGACGCTGCCGCAGGCGCCGCTGCGCTACCTCAACGACCCGGCCCTGCAGCAGGACCCGCCCGGCACCTATTACGGTGACAAGAGCGGCCCGCGCGTGCACGACGACGCGAAGATCGCCGACGTCACCGACGACAAGGTCAAGGTGTCCGGCAGTTTCACCACCGGCATCGGCTATTCCAAGAACGGTGGCAACAGCCACTACAACGCGGCCACGCTGAACCTGAGCAAGAACTACACCACCGATGAGGGCAAGACCCACGGGGTCAACGTCAACATCCACGTGAGCGAAGGCAAGGGACCGGGCTTCTTCGGTCCGTATGGCGGCTATTACGGCCGCGGCCCGGGCTATTGGGACTACCCGCCGCCGTACGGCTGGTAAGCTCCGCGCCGGGCCCGGGCCGACCCAGGTGGCCGCTATCGCTGCGTACGCTTGGTAGATGTCGACCTTGGTCGGCACGCTTTCTCCCCGTGAGCCGGCCAGCGGCCGGCATCTACCGGTACCTATGCCCGGTAGGTGTCGACCTTGGTCGACACGCTGTCTCCCCGTGAGCCGGCCAGCGGCCGGCACATACCGGCACGCGAATCAATCCAGCCAGCCATCGCGCTCGCTGTGCAGGATGCGGCCGTCATAGCCGCTCAGGCGCACCTCTACCTTCTGGTTGCGGGCATTGCGGGCTTCCAGCGACCAGGTCGCACCATCGCGTTCCAGCGAATGGATCTCGCGCAGGCCATGCGACTGCGCCCGTGCCAGCACCTGCTCGGTAGTCAGCAGCGCGCGGCCGCTGTGCTCGTCGAAGATCTCGCCGGTCTTCGGGTCCACGTAGACCTCGCTGAAGCGGCCATCGGCGCGGCTCACGTCAGCCTCCCACAGGCCATCATCGCGTTCGATCTCGTGGATCTGGGTGTAGCCGGCCTTGCGCAGGGTCTGTTCAACCTGGGCCATGCCCAGCGGCGCGGCCTGTACGGCCGGCGCGACGGCAAGCAGGGCAACAGTGGCGAGGGTGAGCGACTTCAACATGGGGGTTCTCCTGTTCGTGGCCGGACCATCCCGGCAACGCCACGATGCATGGCCCGGTTAACAGCGCCTTAGCCGTGGCTGTTAGCCGGCTGTTAGTCATCCCCGCCACACTCGCGCCTGTACCCCTCTCTCTTTCCTTACCCGCATGCTCGCCACCCTGCCCCTGCTGCTGGCCCTGGCCAACGCCCCGACCGCCGCCGCGCCCCTGCAGGACCCGGCGCAGCAGGTCGCGCGTCGCGCCGTGCAGCAGGGCCGCTACGTGCCGCTGGAGAGCGTGGTGCGCGATGCGCTCAAGCGCTACCCGGGCCAACTGCTGGAAGTGGAGCTGGACGACGGCGTCTACGAAGTGGAGATCCTGCGCGGCGACGGCGTGGTGGTGGAGCTGGACTATGATGCGCGCAGCGGAAAGCTGCTGAAGACGGAGCTCGACGACTGATGCGCATCCTGTTGGCCGAAGACGATGCCGCACTGGCACAGCGCCTGGTGCCCCTGCTGGGACAGGCCGGCTATGTGGTGGCGGTGGTCGCCGACGGTCGCCAGGCCGAGGAGATCGGCCAGATCGAGGACCTGCAGGCCGCCATCGTCGACCTCGGCCTGCCCGGACTGGATGGACTGAGCGTGATCGAGCGCTGGCGCGGCAATGGCCGCAGCTTTCCGGTGCTGGTGCTGACCGCGCGCGGGCGCTGGCACGACAAGCTGGCTGGCTTCGATGCCGGTGCCGACGACTACCTGACCAAACCGTTCCAGGCCGACGAACTGGTGCTGCGGCTGCGCGCCCTGATCCGCCGCAGCCATGGCCACGCCAGCCCGCGCCTGCACTGCGGCCCGCTGCAGCTGGACGTCAATGCCGGCCGCTTTGAACTGGATGGGCAGGCGCTGCCGCTCAGTCCGCAGGAGTTCCGCCTGCTCAGCTACTTCATCCATCACAGCGGCCAGGTGATCGGCCGCGACCGGCTGGGCGAGCAGGTGTTCGACGGTGGCCACGACCCGGACTCCAACGCACTGGACGTGCTGCTCGGTCGCGTGCGCCGCAAGCTCGGCATCGACCTGATCCAGACCGTGCGCGGCCAGGGCTGGCGGCTGGCCGCGCCGTGAGCCGGCAACCATCGCTGCGACGGCGCCTGCTGCTGGCCGGCGGCGTCGGCCTGCTGCTGGTCTCGCTGCTGGCCAGCGCGCTGCTGGGCGAGCTGTTCAAGCGCAGTGCGCGTGACCGCCTCGACCACGAACTGCAGCAGGACATGCTGACCCTGCTGGCGCAGGCCGAAGTGGATGCGGACGGACAGCTGCGCCTGCGCCAGGAACCCAATGATGCGCGCTTCCAGCGCGTGTTCTCCGGTGCCTACTGGCAGATCGCAGGGGCCGATGGCCGCGTGTTGCTGCAGTCGCGCTCGCTGTGGGATGAAACCCTGCCGGCGCCGGTTGCCGGGCCGGCCACCCGCAACCTGGCCGGGCCGCTGCAGCAATCCCTGCGCGCACGCGTGCAGCAGGTGCGCCTGCCACGCGCCAGCGAACCGTTCGTAGCCGTGGTCGCCACCGATCGCAGCACACTGGATGCGGATGTCGCCGCGTTCCGCAACCGCACCGCCATCGCCCTGGGCGTACTGGTTGCGGCGTGGCTGGCGGTGCTGGCCAGCCAGGTGCACTTCGGCCTGCGCCCACTGCATCGCCTCGGTGCGCAGCTGGAACGGGTACGCCGCGGTGATGTGCAGCGCATCGACACGCAGGAGCTGGGCGCGGAGGTCGCACCGCTGGGGGAAGAACTCAATGCACTGCTGGACCACCAGCAACGCATGGTCGCGCGTGCGCGCACCAGTGCACAGGATCTGGCGCATGCGATGAAAACCCCGCTGAGCGTGCTGGCCACCGAAGCTGACGGCGACAGCGCGGACTGGCGGGCGACCGTGCGCGAGCAGAGTGCGCGCATGCAGGCCAGTGTCGACCGTTACCTGGCTGCAGGACTGGCCGCCGACCATCGCCAGCGCACCGACGTGGCGGCCGTCGCACAGGCGATGTGCCGGCTGATGGCACGCGTGCATGGCGAACGTGGCATCGCGTTCACGGCGGCGGGCATCGATCCGACGCTGCAGTTCGCCGGTGCCAGTGCGGATCTGGAGGAGATGCTGGGCAACCTGCTGGACAATGCCGGGCGCTGGGCGCAACAGCAGGTCACTGTCGAAGCGGAAACCAGCGAAGGGCAGCTACGCATCGAAGTGCGCGACGATGGCCCCGGCCTGGCCGCAGACGCGCTGGAACGGGTCACCCAGCGTGGCGTGCGGCTGGATGAGCGCGAAGGCAGCAGCGGGTTGGGACTGGCGATCGTGGGCGATATCGCCGCCAGCTATGGCGGGCGCCTGGCGCTGGAGAATGTGCAGCCGGGCCTGCGCGCGACGGTGTGGTTGCCGGTGGCGTGAAGCGACCAACCTGACGGTGGGTAGTGCCGGCCGCTGGCCGGCAACCACGTAGGCACCGGGAATTCCCTGCGGAAGCCGGCCAGTGGCTGGCTCTACCGAGCGTCAATCCGGCCGGTCGCCGTGCTCCCGTAGGTGTCGACCTTGGTCGACACGCAGCAAGCATCAACGGTGGTGCATCCACCAGCAATCAATTGCGTCCAGCATGATGTGGATGATCAGACCGATGCCGAACAACCGCGTTTTCTTCGGCACGCACAGCCCGGCATAGACCGCAATGGCCGGTGCGGTGTGCAGCGGATGGAAACCAATGCTGCAGCGGTTCGGTGCATAGATCGGGTCGGCCAGCAGATGGTCCAGGTCGATGATCCAGCCCAGCAGCATCAACAACCACGCCGAGGCGAAGCGCTTGCGCCAGAACAACCATGCCAGCAACGCTGGCACGGCGGCATGCAGGAACAGGTGGAAGATCGCGCGCGCGCTCATCGGGGCCGGTAGCGCCGGGCCTATGCCCGGCATTCCCGTTTACCTCAGACCAACGGCTCGTCGGAGAGGTAGGTATAACCGGTCAGGCCGGCTTCCAGCGCGTCCGACAGTTCCTGCGCGCGTTCCGGCGACAGCTGCGCTGCAGCCACGCGCTGCGCATAGGTCGCCCGCAGTTCGTCCAAGCGGTAACCCACGTAATCCAGCATCACGTCGGTGGTGTCGCCGCGGCGCTGCTGGGTAATGGCATAGCCATCGGCATCGGCCAGCACTTCCACCGCGTCGGTATCGCCGAACAGGTTATGGATGTCGCCCAGGATTTCCTGGTACGCGCCGACCATGAAGAAGCCGATGCGGTAGCTCTCGCCCGGCTTCATCTTGTGCAGCGGCAGCGAGCTGTCCAGGCTCTCGTTCTCGACATAGGTTTCCACCATGCCATCCGAGTCGCAGGTCATGTCAGCGATGATGCCGCGGCGGTCCGGGGTCTCGTCCAGGCGCTCGATCGGCACGATCGGGAACACCTGGTCGATCGCCCACACGTCCGGGATCGATTCGAACACGCTGAAGTTGACGAAGTACTTGTCGACCAGGCGCTCGTTCAGTTCGTCCAGCACCGGGCGATGGCTCTTCTCGTCATAGCTCAGGCGCGCACGCACGCCGTGGGCGATGGCGTAGAACAGATCGTCGATGCGCGCACGCTGCGGCAGGTCGATCTGGCCCAGCGCGTAGCTGGCCAGGCCTTCGGCATGGAAATGCTGGGCTTCCTGGAACAGTTCCACCGCCGGGCGCACGTCCAGCTCGTCATGGATCTCGCGCAGGTGGCGGATCGCCGCCGGCTCGTCGTCGTGCTGGTCCGGCACGCGGCCTTCCTGCGCCTCTTCCACTTCCGACACATTGGCGATCAGCACCGCGTGGTGTGCGGTCATCGCACGGCCGCACTCGGTGACGATGCGCGGCGGGGTCAGGCCGAACTCTTCGCAGGCATTGGCCAGCGGCTGCACGATGTTGCTGGCGTAGGAATGCAGGCCGTAGTTGATCGAGCAGAAGCTGCGCGAACGGGTGCCTTCATAGTCCACGCCCAGGCCACCGCCCACATCGACGTGGGTGATCTTCGCGCCCAGGCGCGACAGCTCCACGAAGTAGCGGGTGGCTTCGCGCATGCCGTTGGCGATGTCGCGCACGTTGGAGATCTGCGAGCCCATGTGGAAGTGCAGCAGGTTCAGGCAGTCGGCGTACTCGGTGTCACGCAGCGACTTCCACAGGTCCAGCAGCTGGCGCGGCGACAGGCCGAACTTGGCCTTGTC
>NZ_JBHHMJ010000470.1:0-1002 GCF_042136455.1 Stenotrophomonas sp. 3diitr2024 | reverse complement strand
CGTTCCAGTACTTTGCCGCACCGCCCAGTTTCGGTGAGCTGGATGCAGGCGCCGCGTTCGACGTGCTCAAGGCCAACCTGGCTGCACTCGGTACCGGCGGCTGTGTCAGAATCCGGGGTCTTCTTCTGTCGCGGACCGCTCCATGCTCCGATTTGCCATCGCCGCCGTGTTCGGTGCGCTCAGCCTGACCGCCTGCGCCCAGCCGGCTCCGCCGGCCGCCAAGGCACCCGCCGCCGCTGCGGCCAAGGCCAATCCGGCCGCGAATGCGCCAGCGGACCAGGCGGTACGCGCCGCATTGACCGCGTTGAACCCCGGTTTCCAGGTGGACTACATTGGCGCCGCGCCGTTCCCCGGCTTCCGCGAGGTCGTCGTTTCCGGCCAGCTGCTGTACGTGTCCGATGATGGCCGCTACCTGTTCCAGTCTCAGCCCTACGACACCCGCGCCAAGGGCCCGGCCAACAGCGAAGGCCTGCTCGGCTATCGCCGCGGCCTGCTGGCCAAGGCCAACCACGGCGATCGCATCGTGTTCGCCGCGCCGAACGCCAAGTACACCATCAGCGTGTTCACCGACATCGAGTGTGGTTACTGCCGCAAGCTGCACCAGGACATCGCCGAGCTCAACCGCAACGGCATCACCGTCGAGTACCTGGCGTTCCCGCGCATGGGCCTGGGCAGCAAGGACTACACCGACATGATTTCGGTCTGGTGTGCAGCGGATCGTCGCCAGGCGCTGACCAACGCCAAGCGCGGCGGCAACGTTCCCGCCAGGAACTGCACCAATCCGGTGGCGATGCAGTACGCGCTGGGCCAGCAGCTGGGCGTGAATGGTACGCCGGCGATCTTCGCGCCGGACGGCACCCAGCTGGGGGGCTACCTGCCGCCGGCACAGCTGCGTGCGGCGTTGGAGAAGCTGTCGGCCAAGCGCTGATCGCCGTTGACCTTTTCCTGTAGCGCCGAGCCCATGCTCGGCTGCGCAACCATCAGCCGAGCATGGGCTCGGCT
>NZ_JBHHMJ010000465.1:0-9494 GCF_042136455.1 Stenotrophomonas sp. 3diitr2024 | reverse complement strand
TGGGCAGGACACGCCATAGACCCATCCATGGGGGCTCGATGGCGCCATCCATGGCGCCAACGGTCCTGCCCAGCCGCACCCTCCGCCTCTGGACACATTTCTGTGAGCGCGGTGCCTCGCCTTTGGTAGCTGCCAACCTTGGTTGGCAACAGCTTTTGACTTTGCTTTTTTCTTTTGACTTTGAATTTCCGCTCTCGTTCCGCGCGCGCAGGAAACTGTCACCCGTCCCCCTCAAGCCACCATCAATGCAGGCGCCGCGAACAACGCTGTAACCCTACTTCGCATACTGCCCGCCGCAGTCGGCATCCTTGCCCGGCCCCAGCTCGATCGTCGCCAGCAAGGCCGCCGGCGGGGCGATGCTGCCTAGCGCCAGGGCCACCGCACCGCGGATGCCCAGCGCCTTGAAGTCCGGGCGGAACGACGGGTCCTTGAACGTGCCGGCAATGTGCAGCGGCGAGCGCAGTACCAGGATGCTCCTGTCCTTCGGGCGCGGCTTCAACAGCAGGTCCAGGGTTTCGTCGCGCAGGCTGACGGTGCCTTCGCCGATGAGGATCGTGTCGGTGGTGTCCACCGCCAGCGCCTGGCTGGTCATCAGGCCGTCGCGCACACCGAAGTCGGCGAAGGCGCAGCGCAGGGGAATCTGCTTGTCGCCGGTCACCAGGAACTTCAGCGATTCGGTGATGTCCAGGCCGGCCAGCTCCATCACCAGGTTGCCGACATGGCCACGGCCCATCGCCAGGCCGACCTTGCCGCTGCTGCTGCCGAGCATCGCGGCGATCGAATTGCCGCGGCCACTCAGGTCCACCTCACCGCCGATGCCGCCCTTGGCCTGTTCGGCCAGCTTGGCATCAGGGAACAGCTGGCCCAGCTGAACGCCGCGCACGCTCGCCTTCAGCGCAGTGCTGATCTGCGGCTGGCGTGCGTCCATGCGGATGGTGCTGCGGATATCGCCGCCGGCGACGCCGAAGTTCAGTGGTGCCAGCCGCAGCACCCCGTCATCCAGCAGCAGATGGGCATCCATGTCGTCCAATGGCAATGACGGTGCGTTGATGCGGTGGGCCTTCCAGCGCACATCGGCATCCATCGCACGCAGCTTGCCGAGGTTGTAGGGCGTGTCCGGAAGCACGCGCGCGCGCGCGGCCACCCGTGCGGCCTCGGCCTTCTGCTCCGCATTGGCGGTTTCGCCGCCGCCGGTCTTCGGCGGCGCGCCGACGAAGCCGGCCAGGTCATCGAAGTCCAGGCGCTTGGATTCCAGCGTCGCGGTCAGCCGCGGACGGTCGCGGCCCACCTCGAACTGAAGACTGCCACCGAGGTCGCTGTCGCCCACCTTGCCGGTGAAACCGTCGTAACTCCAGACGTCGTGGTCGCGTTTCAGGCGACCGTTCAGCGCGTAGGGCGGGGACGGCGGAATGGCGATGCCGAGCAATGGGTAGAGATCGGCCAGGTCCTGGCCACTGAGTGCGAACTGCAGGTCGAACACGCGCAGCTGGAACGGATTGGTCAGCGTGCCGCTGGCCACCGCGTGGGTGGCGCCGGCGCGTCCGTCGAGGTGGATGCGGAACGGGTGGTCGCTGTTGGTCAGTTCCAGCGGTGATTCGGTTCCGCCCTGCAGGGTGAACGGGTTTCCCTGCCAGTGGCCCTTGCCCTGCACCAGCAGCGGCGGCGAGGCATCGGCCTGCTTCGGCTGGCCGCTGCGCACGCCCACGCGGATATCAGTACGGCCCGGTGCGTCGAGGAACTGCAGCCGGCCGTCGTCGATGCGCAGGCGCTTGAGCTGCGGGCTGGTGCCGCCAGCGCTGTCACCGAGGAAGTCCCAGTTGCCCGGTTCGCCCTTGCGAGGGGCGGTTTCCAGCAGCACGTCCGGTCGGGTCAGGCGCACTTCCGGCAGCTGCACGCTGCCGCGCAGCAGGGGCCACACGCGCACATCGATCTCGACGCGGTCGGCCGTGGCCATGTTCGGCTGCCTGGCCCAACCGGCATTGGCGAAGGTGATCGCATCGGCACGGATGGTGCTGGTCCGGCCGAGGTCGACATCCAGATGGCCGATGTGCAGTGCGCGGCCGGTACGGGCCTGCACGGCGTGCTCAACCGGGCCTTTGAACCAGTTCCAGTCCCACAATGCGATCAGTACCAGGATCGCCGCGAGCAGGAAGATCAGCAGCGTCAACCAGCGCCGGCCTCGCGGGCCGGGGCGGCGCAGGCGCCAGCGGTTCGTGCGCTTTGTGGCAGGGGAGGCGGCGGCATTCACGCTGCCATGGTTGCCCCCTCATCGTGGACAGGGCGCGAAGCGTCCATGTGCGCGGCGTGCACGCGCCACGCACGGGCCGGTGCTACAGCACCTGCATGGTGACCGCGACGAAGTGGCAGACGCTGCCACCGATGACGAACAGGTGCCAGATCGCATGCGAATAGGGAATCGATTCGCGGTGGTAGAAATAGGTGCCCAGCGTGTAGGACAGGCCGCCGGCCAGCAGCCAGCCCAGCGTCCAGCCGTCGATCGAGGCCAGCATCGGCTTGACCGCCACGATCACCAGCCAGCCCATGGCCACGTAGATGGCAGTGGACAGGCGCTTGAAGCGACCGGTGTAGAACAGCTTGAACACCACGCCGGCCAGGGCCAGGGTCCAGATCGCGGCGAACAGGCCCCAGCCCCACGGGCCGCGCAGGCCGATCAGGGTGAATGGGGTATAGGTGCCGGCGATCAGTACGTAGATCGCACAGTGGTCGAACACTTTGAGCCGGCCCTTGGCGACCGGGTGCTGGATGGCGTGGTACAGGGTGGACGCGGTGTACAGCAGCAGCAGCGCGATGCCGAACACGATGGCGCCGGCCAGCTGCCAGCCATCGCTGTAGATTGCGGCCAGGGTGATCAGCACCGCGCCGGCGCCCAGGGCGAGCACGGCACCGAGGCCATGGGTCAGGGCGCTGGCGATTTCTTCGCGGATCGAAGCAACGGAAGTCGTGGACATGGCGTAGGCATCGTTCGCGGGGAGGGGGACCCGCACCCCCCTATCATCGCCGCGATGGGCGGCACGTGCACGCCCGTCACCGTATGGTGGGTGAATCCCTGGGTTGCGCCGTTGGTCCCGTGATCCGTCAATCGCCGCCATGCGTGGATGAACCGCCCGCGACGGCTGGGGCCGGAGTCCTTTTCTGTGGAAAGGGATCCGACCCCGTGGCATCAGCCTGCCGAAACGGTGTGCGCCGCTTCGCGTGTGGCCGAGAAACGCACATCCGGCGAGCGTTCCTGGGCCAGCTGCAGGTTGACCCGGGTCGGAGCGAGGTAGACCAGGTGGCCGGCCGCATCCAGCGCCAGGTTGAGCGCGTTCTTCTCGCGGAACTCTTCCAGCTTCTTCTCGTTGCTGCAGTGGACCCAGCGCGCAGTGGTCACGCTGACCGGCTCGAAGGTGGCTTCCACACCGTACTCGTCCTTCAGGCGGTAGGCGGCCACGTCGAACTGCAGCACGCCGACGGCACCCAGGATCAGGTCGTTGCTGGTCAGCGGGCGGAAGAACTGGGTCGCGCCTTCCTCGGACAGCTGGGCCAGGCCCTTCTGCAGCTGCTTGAGCTTGAGCGGATCACGCAGGCGTGCGCGGCGGAACAGTTCCGGGGCGAAGTTGGGAATGCCGGTGAAGGTCACCGCTTCGCCTTCGGTGAAGGTATCGCCGATGGAGATGGTGCCGTGGTTGTGGATGCCGATCACATCGCCGGGCCACGCTTCGGCCGCGATCTCGCGGTCGCTGGCCATGAAGGTCAGCGCGTTGGCCAGCTTCATTTCCTTGCCGGTGCGCACGTGGAAGGTCTTCATGCCGGCGCTGAAACGGCCCGAACAGACCCGCATGAATGCCACGCGGTCACGGTGCTGCGGGTCCATGTTGGCCTGGATCTTGAACACGAAGCCGGTCAGCTTGTTCTCTTCCGGTGCGATTTCGCGGCCGGTGGTGGTTCGCGCCTGCGGCGACGGTGCATGCTCGACGAAAAAGTCCAGCAGCGGCTGCACGCCGAAGTTGTTCACGCCCGAGCCGAAGAACACCGGGGTCTGCTTGCCGGCGCGGTAAGCGTCCAGATCGAACGGATGGCTGGCGCCCTGCACCAGTTCCAGTTCGTCGCGCAGGTCGGCCAGCATCTGTGCACCGATCTTCTCGGCCAGGCCGGGCGCATCGATGGACGGGAAGATGGTCGAGTCCTGGCGGGTGAAGTTGCGACCCGGTTCGTACAGGTGCACTTCGCCGGTCAGCAGGTGAACCACGCCCTTCAGGCGCTGGCCCATGCCGATCGGCCAGGTGACCGGCGCGCACTGGATGCCGAGCACGGTCTCCACTTCATCCAGCAGCTCGATCGGGTCCTTGCCCTCGCGGTCGAGCTTGTTGATGAAGGTCATGATCGGGGTGTCGCGCAGGCGGCACACCTCCATCAGCTTGATGGTGCGCTCTTCCACGCCCTTGGCTACGTCGATCACCATCAGCGCCGAGTCCACTGCGGTCAGCACGCGGTAGGTGTCCTCGCCGAAGTCGGCGTGGCCAGGGGTGTCGAGCAGGTTGACGATCTTGCCCTCGTACGGGAACTGCATCACCGAGGAGGTGACGGAGATGCCGCGTTCCTTTTCCAGCGCCATCCAGTCGGAGGTGGCGTGGCGGGCGGCCTTGCGGCCCTTGACCGAACCGGCCATCTGGATCGCGCCTCCGAACAGCAGCAGCTTTTCGGTCAGCGTGGTCTTGCCGGCGTCAGGGTGGGAAATGATGGCGAAGGTGCGGCGACGCGACGCTTCGATGGCGACTTCGGACATGGCAGTGGCGCCCGCCCGGGGCGCTTTTCAAAGAGATAAGCGCCCGATTATACCGGCCGGGGCCGGTCAGCGCCCGATACCGCCGTCGGCCTCGCCGTGGCGGGCGAACTGCAGCTGGCCCTGCCCGGCGAAGATGCGCACCGGCACCGAGCGCAGGCTCATGCCGCGGTTGACCTGCACCACGAAGTGCAGGTGCGGCGCAGTGCTGTAGCCGCTGTTGCCGGACAGGCCGATCGGTTGCCCGGCTCCCACCGCCTGGCCGCGGCGCACGCGCATGCCGCCGGCCTGGAGGTGGCCGTACAGGGCCATGCTGCCGTCGCTGTGCAGCACGCGGACGAAATTGGCACGGGCACCATCGCGCTCGCGGTCCTGGCCGTTGCCACGGAAGCCATCCTGGATCTGCATCACCGTGCCCTCGCGCGCGGCCAGCACCAGGGTGCCCTCCGGCAGTGCGAAGTCGACCGCGTCACGGTTCTCCTCGTCGTCATGGCTGAATCGCCCCTGCGGCGCCTGGTCCACACGCAGGCGGGCCGCATCGAACGGCAGGCGATAGCCGACATCTTCGGCCTGTGCGGCAGGGTTGCCCGGCACCGACTGCAGGCGCAGATCCAGCAGGCGGCCATCGATCGGGGCGGGCAGGTGGCCGACGACCAGGCTGCTGTCGCCCTGGATCAGCGACTCGACCGGGAGGCCTTCGACCGGGTGTCCGGGGGCGGCGCGCAGCTGGATCTGCAGCGGCCCTGCCAGCCCGTTGTCGATCCGCGCCTGCCATTGCGTACCGACCGGCTGCAGGCGCAACCGGGCCATGGGGGCGGCGCCCTCGGCACTGCCTGCGCGGGTGGCAGGCGCGGAAGGGGGAGCCAGTCCCCAGCCCTGGCGCCAGTCGCCGGCGTGTGCGGTCGCGCTCGCCAGCAGAGGCAACAGCAGGCAGGACAGGGGCAGGCGCGGCATCGGCGTTTCCAGCGAGAGGACCGCCGGGACTGTACCCGATCCTGAACGGGGCGACCGGGACGGCCCTCGCAGACTGATCCTGGAAATATCTATCGCTTTATCCGCATGAAGGGATTGACAGTGCCGGAAAGGGCTGGCATCGTGGCTCCACCATCGAGACCGGCAGAGGGACAGGCCCTTTGAAGCCGGGGCAGCCCGCAGGCGCGCAAGCGTCTGCGTAGGTGCCAAATCCTGCGGGGACCGTGGCGTCCACCGAAAGATGGTTCGAACCATGCACCCCACGTGCATCTCGAACGCGGGCCCGCGAAGGCTCGATGGCCGATTCCCCAACCGGATCCCGCCATGAGCTTCGCTGCCAGTACCGCCATTCGCCCCGAGCCCTTCGTCCCCGTCAGCGTGCCGGTCGCAGACCGCGTGCACGCCGAGCGCGGTGAGTTCGCCGCGGTGCTGTCGATGCGCCATGCAGGCCCCAGCCCGGTGCGCCTGCGCTATGAGTGGGTGGGCCCGGCCAACGCGCCGGTGGTGGTGCTGGCCGGTGGCATTTCCGCCCATCGCCACGTGGCGTCCAACGCACAGTTCAGCGAGAAGGGCTGGGCCGAAGCGCTTGTGGGTACCGGCCGCGCGCTCGACCCGCAGCAGCTGCGCGTGCTGGCCTTCGATTTCATCGGTGCCGACGGTGCACTGGATGTGCCGATCGATACTGCCGACCAGGCCGATGCGCTGGCGCTGCTGCTGGACCATCTCGGCATCCGCACGCTGAAGGCCTTCGTCGGCTATTCGTATGGCGCGCTGGTCGGCCAGCAGTTCGCGATCCGTCACCGCGCCCGCGTGCGCCAACTGGTGCTGGCCAGCGGCGCGCACCGCCCGCATCCCTATGCCGCCGCGTGGCGCGCGCTGCAGCGCCGCGCGGTTGCGCTGGGCCAGCTGCAGTGCGGCGAAGACCACGGCCTGGCCCTGGCCCGGCAGTTTGCCATGCTCAGCTACCGCACCCCGGAAGAATTCGGCGAGCGCTTCGACGCTGCCCCGGAGGTCATCAATGGCCGCGTGCGCGTGGCCGCCGAAGACTACCTCGACGCCGCCGGCGCGCAGTACGTCGCGCGCACGCCGGTGACCGCCTACCTGCGCCTGTCCGAATCGATCGACCTGCACCGTGTCGACCCCGCCGCGATCCTGCCGCCGACCGTGGTGGTGGCCGTGGAGGGCGACCGCCTGGTGCCGCTGGCCGATCTGGTCGGCCTGGTCGAAGGGCTGGGCCCGCGCGGCAGCCTGCGCGTGCTGCGTTCGCCCTATGGCCACGACGCCTTCCTCAAAGAAACCGATCGCATCGACGCGATCCTCGCCACCGCCTTCCGCACCTCTGGAGAGTCCGCATGAGCCTGCACGCCAACGAGCCGTCCTGTAGTCGCACCACTGCCGCCGTCCGTGCGGGCATCGATCGGGACACCGCGCATGGCGCGGTCACGCCGCCGATCGTGCTGTCGTCGAACTTCAGCTTCGAAGGCTTCGGCAACAAGCGCCAGTACGACTACACGCGCAGTGGCAACCCGACCCGCGACCTGCTGGGTGAGGCGCTGGCGGAACTGGAAGGCGGCGTCGGTGGTGTGGTCACCGCCACCGGCATGGGCGCGATCAACCTGGTGCTGAACGCACTGCTGCAGCCGGGCGATACCCTGGTGGTGCCGCACGATGCGTACGGTGGCAGCTGGCGCCTGTTCAATGCGCTGGCCCGGAAGGGCCACTTTGAACTGGTCACCGCCGACCTGACCGATCCGCGCGCACTGGCACAGGCGTTGGCCACCCAGCCGAAGCTGGTGCTGGTGGAAACGCCGTCCAACCCGCTGCTGCGCATCACCGACCTGCGCTTCGTCATCGATGCCGCGCACAAGGCCGGCGCACTCGTGGTGGTCGACAACACGTTCCTGTCACCAGCGCTGCAGCAACCGCTGTCGTTCGGTGCGGACCTGGTGCTGCATTCCACCACGAAGTACATCAACGGCCACAGCGATGTGGTGGGCGGGGCAGTGGTCGCGCGTGATCCGGCAGTGCACGAGCAGCTGGTGTGGTGGGGCAACGCGCTGGGCCTGACGGGTTCACCGTTCGATGCCTTCCTGACCCTGCGTGGCCTGCGCACGCTGGATGCGCGCCTGCGCGTGCACCAGGAAAATACCGCCTCGATCGTTGCCCTGCTGGACCAGCATCCGGCCGTCGGCAGGGTGTACTACCCGGGCCTGGCCGAACATCCCGGCCATGCCATCGCGGCGCGCCAGCAGAGCGGTTTCGGCGCGATGCTGTCGTTCGAGCTTGCGCACTGCGGCGGTGAAGATCCGCACGCGGCAGTGCGCGCATTCGTGGATGGCCTGCGCTGCTTCACCCTGGCCGAATCGCTGGGCGGCGTCGAAAGCCTGATCGCGCATCCGGCGACCATGACCCATGCGGCGATGACCGCCGAAGCACGCGCAGCGGCCGGTATCAGCGAAGGGCTGCTGCGTCTGTCGGTCGGCATCGAGGCCGAGCGCGACCTGCTGGCCGATCTCGGTGCCGCGCTGCAGCGCGCCGAAGTCGTGATCGATGCGGCCGCACGCCGCAAACAGGTGGTGGATGCATGAGCGCACTCGCTGCTGAAATTCCGGCGCTGGGCGCGGGACGCCTGGCGCTGCTCGGTACTGGCACAGTCGGCTCGGCCTTCGTGCAGCGCTACCAGAGGCTGCAGGCTCGCGGGCTGGAACTGCCGAGCGTGCAATGGCTTGCCAACTCGCGTACTGCGCTGGAGATCGATCGTGACCTGGCGTTGCCGCTGGAACTGGCGCGACGTGCGCCACGCGATGGCCAGAGTTCGCCGGCGTGGGCCAGCACCGAAGGGCTGGAGCGTGGCGATGTGGTGGTCGATGCCACCGCCAGCGAAGACGTGGCCGCACGTCACGTGCAGTGGCTGGCGCGCGGCGTGCATGTGGTGACAGCCAACAAGCTGGGCCGTGGTGCGCAGCTGTCACGCGCGCAGGCCATTGCAGACAGCTGTGCCGACAGTGGTGCGCGCTATGGTGACAGCGCCACCGTCGGTGCCGGGCTGCCGCTGCTGAGCAGCCTGCGCGCACTGGTGGCCGGTGGTGATCACATCCATGCCATCGAGGGCGTGCTGTCCGGTTCGCTGGCGTGGCTGTTCCATCGCTATGACGGCAAGTCGCCGTTCTCGGCGGCGGTGCGCGAGGCGCTGGCGGCCGGCTACACCGAGCCGGATCCGCGACTTGACCTGTCCGGCGAGGACGTGCGCCGCAAGCTGCTGATCCTGGCCCGCAGCAGCGGGCTGGCGCTGGATGCTTCGCAGGTGCAGGTGGACTCACTGGTACCTGAAACGCTGGCCGCGTTGCCGCTGGAGGGCGCAGTGGCTGCGCTGGAGCAGCTGGATGCGCCGCTGCAGGCGCGTTGGCAGCGGGCACGCGAAAACGGCCGCGTGTTGCGTTTCGTCGGCCGTGTTGACGGTGGGGGTGCGCAGGTGGGCCTGCGCGAGCTGCCGGCCGATCACCCGTTGGCGCAGGGTGCGGGGACCGACAATCGCGTCGCCATCCACAGTGATCGCTACCGTCGCCAGCCGCTGTTGATCCAGGGCCCGGGTGCGGGCGCGGAAGTCACCGCCGCCGCGTTGCTGGATGACGTGCTGCGGATCGTCGGCTGATCGCACAGTTCTTGTAGAGCCGAGCCCATGCTCGGCTTATCCAGCAGGAGGGGATCTCGCCAGGAGCAGCCGAGCATGGGCTCGGCT
>NZ_JBHHMJ010000409.1:0-7766 GCF_042136455.1 Stenotrophomonas sp. 3diitr2024 | reverse complement strand
TGCTTCTGGAAAGGCATCGGCCACCGCGCGGGTGGCCGGTGCGAGGTACATCAGGCGGCGACGATGTTCACGATCTTGCCCGGGACGATGATGATCTTGATCAGCGGATTGATTGCCGGGCCGGCGGTGTCCTTGTACGGGTCACCGACGGTATCGCCGGTCACCGCAGCCTTGTGCGCTTCGCTGCCCTTGCCACCGAAGTGGCCATCCTCGATGTATTTCTTGGCGTTGTCCCAGGCGCCGCCGCCGGTGGTCATCGAGATGGCCACGAACAGGCCGGTGACGATCGTGCCGATCAGCAGGCCGCCCAGTGCGCGCGGCCCCAGCAGCAGGCCGACCACCACCGGCACGGCGACCGGCAACAGCGAGGGCACGATCATTTCGCGGATCGCCGAGCGGGTCAGCATGTCCACCGCCTTGTCGTACTGCGGCTTGCCGGTGCCCTGCATGATGCCGGGAATCTCGCGGAACTGGCGGCGCACTTCTTCCACCACTGCGCCTGCCGCGCGGCCGACCGCTTCCATCGCCATCGCACCGAACAGGTAGGGAATCAGGCCGCCGATCAACAGGCCGATGATCACCGTGTGGTCGCTGAGATCGAAGCGGAACTCCTGGCCGGGATTGGCTGCCTGCAGGTTGTGGGTGTAGTCGGCGAACAGCACCAGTGCCGCCAGCGCCGCCGAGCCGATCGCATAGCCCTTGGTCACGGCCTTGGTGGTGTTGCCCACCGCATCCAGCGGGTCGGTGATGTCGCGGATCTCCGAAGGCAGCTCGGCCATTTCGGCGATGCCACCGGCGTTGTCGGTGATCGGGCCGTAGGCATCGAGGGCGACGATCATCCCTGCCATCGACAGCATCGCGGTTGCGGCAATGGCGATGCCGTACAGGCCGCCCAGTGCGAACGCACCCCAGATCGCCGCACACACCGCCACCACCGGCAGCGCGGTGGATTTCATCGAGATGCCGAGTCCGGCGATGATGTTGGTGCCGTGGCCGGTGGTCGACGCCTGCGCCACGTGCTGCACCGGCTTGTACTGGGTGCCGGTGTAGTACTCGGTGATCCACACGATCAGGCCGGTCAGGACCAGGCCGATCAGCGCGCAGCCATACAGCGCCATCGGTCCATGCACGTTGTCGGACATCAGTCCGGTGGTGATCGGGTAGAAGGCGATGGCGGCCAGCACGCCGGAAACGATGACGCCCTTGTACAGCGCGCCCATGATCGAGCCGCCTGGCTTCACCTTGACGAACAGCGCGCCGATGATCGAAGCGATGATCGACACGCCGCCCAGTACCAGCGGATACAGCACCGCGTTGGCACCGGCTTCGGCCAGCATCAGGCTGCCCAGCAGCATGGTGGCGATCACGGTCACCGCGTAGGTCTCGAACAGGTCGGCCGCCATGCCGGCGCAGTCGCCGACGTTGTCACCGACGTTGTCGGCGATCACCGCCGGGTTGCGCGGATCGTCCTCGGGAATGCCGGCTTCGACCTTGCCGACCAGGTCGGCGCCGACGTCGGCGCCCTTGGTGAAGATGCCGCCGCCCAGGCGCGCGAAGATCGAGATCAGCGAGGAGCCGAAGGCCAGGCCGACCAGCGCGTGCAGCGCCTGTTCCATCGGCAGGCCCATCTGCAACAGCAGTGCGTAGTAGCCGGCCACGCCCAGCAGGCCCAGCCCGACCACCAGCATGCCGGTGATCGCGCCGCCGCGGAAGGCGACGTCCATCGCCGCGCTGATGCCGTTGCGCGCCGCCTCTGCGGTACGCACGTTGGCGCGTACCGACACGTTCATGCCGATGTAACCGGCGGCGCCGGACAGCACCGCGCCGACTGCAAAACCAATCGCGGTGTACCAGCTGAGGAAGATGCCGACCAGCACGAACAGCACCACGCCGGCGATGCCGATGGTCAGGTACTGGCGGTTGAGATAGGCACGCGCACCTTCCTGGATCGCGGTGGCGATCGCGATCATGCGCGCATTGCCGGTGGGTTGGCGCAGGATCCAGCGCGCCGAGACGATTCCGAACAGGATCGCGAGAATGGCGCAGCCCAGCGCCAGTGACAGCCCGTGACGTTCCAGCATTAGACCCCTCCGCAGAATGGATGTAGGCATCCAGTGGCGATGAACGGGACCACGAGGGGGACGACGGGCTGCAGCCTGGAACCAACCCGTACCGACCTTGGCGGTCGTCCGACGTATGGCGGTGTTCAGCATTCCCTGGTGCCCGCAGTATGCGTGCCGCCACTTGTAGAGTCGAGCCATGCTCGACCGGCTCCTGGGAGCCGCGGCGCATGCCGTCGGGCCCTGGGCATGATTGGCGAGCCAACGGCCTTTGCACCCCGTTAAGGCAGCCTCTGCAAGCCTGCGCACAGCCCCGTAGGAGATTCCCCATGCGCCTGTCCCTGTTGATGCTTGCCGCCCTGGTCCCGGCCGCACCGGCCTTCGCTGCGGAAACGCCGGAACTGCAGCGTGCGGTCGGTGCGCCGCAGGCGGTGGGCGCGGTGCATACGCTGCGGCAGATCCCCGAGGCCTGCGCGCGGCTGGAAGGTGCGTTCACCGGTGATGCCGCCGCGCCATATCGCTTCTCCGCCGTCCGGACCAGCGAGCAATGCCAGCCACGCGCGCGCTTCGTCGATTACACCAAGGCGCAGCCGAGTGCCGACAAGGGCTGGAAGCTCAATGATGTGATCCGCGTGCCCAATGCCGCGTGCCCGGCGCAGCAGGCGGTGGTCCGGGTGTGGCGCCTGCCGTCGAGCCACAAGGTCGAGCTGGACGGGCAGGGCCAATCGCGCATTTATCTGGAAGAGGCGAAGAAGCAGGCCGCCGCCGGCCAGATTCCGCAGGTGACGATGTTCGCCGCGCAGTTGCAGATGGAAGGCAAGGCCTGCAATTGAAGTCGCGTGGGTGGTGCACCCGTGCCGTCATCCACGGCCGACATCCGGCTGATCAATCCGCCAGCATTGCCCCGCGCGCCACCAGCAGCTCGCGCAATGCCCTGCGGTGGCAGTGCGCTTCATCCTCGCAGTAGCAGCCCACGCTGATGTCGCTGTGTTGCGACATCGCGGCCAGAAGGTCCAGCGCGTGGGCGGCATCGGGCGCCTTCATCTCGGCCTTGTAATGGCGGAAGAAGGCGGTCCAATCGGCCGCCGTCGTTGCCTCATGTGCCCGCTTCACCAGCTCCGCGCTGGGTGACAGCGTAGGAAACCAGACGTCGTACCAGTCCTGTCGGGCGAACTCGCTGCGCGGCACGCCGCGCGGTGGGCGCCGAACGGTGCCGATGCGCAGTCCCTCGCCGGGTTGGCGCGGCGTACCGAGTCGGACAACACGCAGTGCCATGCTGATCTCCATGAAAAGGGGACGGAGGGGATTAAGTCGTATCCGACCCACTGCTGATGCTGTTGGAGATGACAGAGGGGCGTATGCGACTTAATCCCCTCCGTCCCCTTTTTCAGGTCAGCCTTCGAAGGCCGGCAGTTTCTGCTTCACCGCTACGTTCTTCAGGGTGACGTACTTCGGCAGGCCATCGGTGCCATAGGGAAGCGGTGCTTCGCCCTTGATCAATGGTGACAGGTAGGCGCGCGCCCTGGCCGTGATGCCGAAGCCATCGCGGCGGATGAAACCAGCCGGCATCTTCTTCTCGTGGTTGGCGATCTTCGACAGCGGCGCCGCTTCGATCTTCCAGCGATAGGGCGCATCGCTGCTGCGCACGATCACCGGCATCACGCCATTCTGGCCCTTCAGTGCCAGCTGCACCGCGGCCTTGCCCACCGCCTGCGCCTGCTCCCAGTCGGTCCTGCTGGCCAGGTGGCGGGCCGAGCGCTGCAGGTAATCGGGCAGTGCCCAGTGCACCTTCAGGCCCAGCTGATCCTTGACCCGGCCGGCCAGGTGCGCCGCCACGCCGCCGAGCTGCGAATGACCGAACGAGTCCTTGCCACCGCCTGCATCGGCAACGAAGCGGCCATCGGCGGTTGCAATGCCTTCCGACGCCACCACCACGCAGTAGCCGACGCGCTCGACCACGGCTTTCACCTTGGCCAGGAACGTGGCCTCGTCGTAGGCGCGCTCGGGCAGCAGGATGATGTGCGGCGCTTCGTCATCACCGTTGCCGGCCAGGCCGGCGGCGGCGGCCAGCCAGCCGGCGTGGCGGCCCATCGCTTCGTAGATGAAGACACGGGTGGACGTTTCGGCCATCGCCGCCACGTCCAGTGCTGCTTCGCGCACCGAGACCGCGGTGTACTTGGCCGCTGACCCGAAGCCGGGGCAGGTATCGGTAACGGCAAGGTCGTTGTCGATGGTCTTGGGCACGCCGATACAGGTCAGGTCGTAGCCGGAGGCCTTGGCCAGCTGCGAGACCTTCAGTGCGGTGTCGGCCGAGTCGTTGCCGCCGTTGTAGAGGAACCAGCGCACGTCGTGGGCCTGCAGCACCTCCAGCAGGCGGTCATAGCGGGCGCGGTCGGCATCCAGCGATTTCAGCTTGACCCGGCACGAGCCGAAGGCGCCGCCCGGGGTATGGGCGAGGGCGCGGATCGCGGCGGCACTCTCCCTGCTGGTGTCGATCAGCTCCTCGCGCAGCGCGCCGAGGATGCCGTTGCGGGCCGCCAGGACCTTGATGCCCTTGGCCCGGGCCTGCTCGATCACCGCTGCCGCCGTGGCATTGATGACGGCGGTGACACCGCCGGACTGGGCATAAAGGAGAGTACCGTTGCGCATGCTTCTACCTGCTCGGGGGAGGGGACATTGCAGGGACATTACCCGGATGCGGTAAAGTGGCGCTATTGCGGTGCAGCGATACCGGACCGTCCGGGACGCGAACCTTCTTTGTTTTCAACACGTTGGAGTCAGGTCAATGCGATTGGTTCTGTTGGGACCGCCCGGTTCGGGCAAGGGGACACAGGCGACGCGCCTGAAGGAAAAGCTGGGGATCGCCCACATTTCGACCGGTGACATGCTGCGCGCGGAAATCGCCGCCGGCACGGAGCTGGGCAAGCAGGCCAAGACGGTGATGGATGCCGGCAACCTGGTGTCGGACGACATCCTGCTGGGCATGCTGGAGTCGCGCCTGACCCAGGCTGATGTCGCCAAGGGCTTCATCCTCGATGGCTACCCGCGCAATGTGGCCCAGGCCAATGCGATGGATGGCCTGCTGGCCAAGATCGGCCAGCCGCTGGACGCGGTGGTGCAGCTGGATGTGCCCACCGAGCTGTTGGTGGACCGCATCGCCGGCCGCGCCAAGGAGCAGGGCCGCGCCGATGACAACCCGGAAGCGGTGCGCCAGCGCCTGCAGGTCTACAACGACCAGACCGCCCCGGTGGTCGATTTCTACGCCGGCCGTGGCACCCTGGCCCGCGTCGATGGCGTCGGTGAGCTGGACGAGATCGAAGCCCGCATCCTGGCAGCGATCAAGGCCTGATCCGGCGGGGCCGGCATGCGTCCGGTCCTTCAGGCGCAAAAAACACAGGCCTGGTCCGCGAGGATCAGGCCTGTGTCGTTTGATAGGCGCCAGCGAAGGGCTTGCTCAGGGCCCCGCAGCATGAGCTCCCTTGGGGATGGCCTCTTGGGGAGTAGGACCGGTTCGGGTACTGCGGCTGGCAGTTCGAATTGTGTCCGGGTTCACAGAACATCGCTATCGGGAATTCCCTGACAGCTGATTGGAGTTTTCTCACATCCCGTGTAGGGGTTGTCTTACCCGATAGCGGACATTGGCCCTATACAGCCGTCATCGGTCACAATCCTCGGTCATGAGCAGCGTACATATCCTTGCAATTGCCGGCACCTTCATGGGCGGCGTGGCCGCCCTGGCGCGGGAACTTGGGCATTCCGTCAGCGGCAGCGACCAGGCCATCTACCCGCCGATGTCGACCCAGCTCGAACAGCTGGGCATCACACTGGACCAGGGCTACCGTGCCGACAGCGTGCCGGCCGGTACCGACGAGGTGGTGATCGGCAACGCGCTGTCGCGCGGCAATGCCGCCGTGGAAGCCGTGCTCGATGCCGGCCAGCGCTATATCTCCGGCGCGCAGTGGCTGTCCGAGCAGGTGCTGCCGGGCCGCGACACGCTGGCCGTGGCCGGTACCCACGGCAAGACCACCACCACCACCATCCTCACCTGGCTGCTGGAAAGTGCAGGGCGCTCGCCGGGCTTCCTGATCGGCGGTGTCGCCGAGGATTTCGGTGTCTCCGCCCGCCTGGGCCAGGGGCGCGAGTTCGTGGTCGAAGCCGATGAGTACGACACGGCCTTCTTCGACAAGCGCAGCAAGTTCGTGCACTACCGGCCGCTGGTGGCCATCCTCAACAACCTTGAGTACGACCACGCCGACATCTTCCCGGACGTGGCCGCGATCCAGCGCCAGTTCCACCATCTGGTGCGTACCGTACCCGCACGTGGGCGTCTGATCGTCAACGGCGAGGATCAGTACCTTGCCGAAGTGCTGGCGATGGGCTGCTGGACCCCGGTCGAGCGCTTCGGATTCGATCCGTCGCTGGAATGGCATGCCGAGCTGCTGGCCGCTGATGGCAGCGCCTTCCGCGTGCACCATCGTGGGCAGGCGCTGGGTGATGTGCAGTGGTCGCTGCTGGGCCGCCACAACGTGCTCAATGGATTGGCCGCGCTGGCCGCCGCGCATGCAGTGGGCGTGGCGCCCGCCCAGGTTATTCCGGCGCTGGCACGCTTCCGCAGCGTCAAGCGCCGCATGGAAGTGATCGGCAGCCATGACGGCATCACCGTCTACGACGATTTCGCCCACCATCCGACTGCGATCGCCACCACGCTGGAGGGCCTGCGTTCCAAGGTGGGTGATGCGCGCATCGTGGTCGCGATGGAGCCGCGCAGCAACTCGATGCGGCTGGGCGCACATGCGCAGGCGCTGGCTCCCTCGCTGGCGCTGGCCGATGAAGTGGTGTTCCTGCATCGCCCGGAACTGGCCTGGGATGCTGCGGCGGTGATCGCCGCGGTGCGTGGCGAAGCCCACGCGGTGCCCGATACCGACGCATTGCTGGCGCAGCTGCAGGCCAGCGCGCGCAGCGGCGACCACGTGGTATTCATGTCCAACGGTGGCTTCGACGGTGCCCCGCGCCGCTTCCTCGCCGCGCTGCAGGCCCGATGAGCGGCGACGGCTCGCTGCCGCTGTTCCCGCTGCACACCGCGCTGGTACCGGGTGCAGCGGTAGGCCTGCGCGTGTTCGAGCGGCGCTATCTGGACCTGGTCCGCGACAGCGGCCGCAGTGGTGAGGGATTTGGCGTCTGCCTGATCCTCGAGGGCGAGGAGGTCGGCGCACCGGCGACACCGGCCGCCTTTGGCGTGCAGGTACGCATCGAAGACTTCGATGTCGGCGCCGACGGCGTGCTGCAGCTGCGCCTGCGCGGTACCCGTCGCTTCCATGTCGAGCGCACCCGCGTGCGCGACAACGGCCTGGTGGTGGCTGATGTGCGCTGGTGCGAGGAAGACCCCGATGACGAACTGCGGCCGCAGCATGCACTGCTGGCCACGGTGCTGGGGCACATCATCGAGCAGGCCGGCGAGGCCTATGCGCCGGCCAATCCGGCGCTGCTGGACCAGGCCAGCTGGGTCGGCTGGCGGCTGGCCGAGCTGCTGCCGCTGAGCGAGCAGCAGCGCCTTCAGCTGCTGCAGATGGACGATCCGCACCAGCGATTGCAGCAGCTGCTGGGCTGGATGCCGTAGAAGCCATCCATGTAGGGCGTGGATCTGCTGTAGAGCCGAGCCCATGCTCGGCTTGATGGATCCCGCGAAGAGCAGCCGAGCATGGGCTC
>NZ_JBHHMJ010000390.1:0-11889 GCF_042136455.1 Stenotrophomonas sp. 3diitr2024 | reverse complement strand
CAGCGGCCGGCACCACCAGGAGACATCGCATGCAAGGCCAACCCGAATACAGCGGCGGCTGCCAGTGCGGCGCGATCCGCTTCCACGTGCGTGGTGCGCTGACCGACAGCTCGATCTGCCATTGCCGGATGTGCCAGAAGGCCTTTGGTGCCTTCTACGCGCCCTTGGTGTCGGTGCGCGGCGTGCAGTTCAGCTGGACCCGCGGCCAGCCGCGCTATTTCCAGTCGTCCAACGTGGTGCGGCGTGGCTTCTGCGCCGACTGCGGCACGCCATTGACCTACGAAGCGCCCGATGGCGTGGCGGTGGCTGCCGGCGCGTTCGACGAAGCCGAACGCCTGCCTCCGACGATCCAGTACGGGGTCGAGCGCAAGCTGCCCTTCGTCGACGGCCTGGCCAGCCTGCCCGTACGGCGTACCGAGGAGGACATCGCGGCCCTGGACTTCCTGGCCACGATCGTGTCCCACCAGCACCCCGACCACGACACGCCGCACTGGCCACCGCGCAGCCGGTGACGCACCTGTAGCGCCATCTCCACGCTGTCGCCGCAGGCTGAACCCAGGACAGCCGAGCGCAGGCTCGGCTGTACAGGGAGGCGGGGCGCGGCAGCGCCCGGACCGCCGATGCTCTACCATAGCCACCCCCTTTCCGGTCCCCGCCCGCATGAGCAAGAACAGCCAGTGGATCGTCGGCGTCAACGCCGTCGCCTCCTCCATCGAGAACGACGCCGAGAACGTCCGCGAAGTGCTGGTCGAGGCCGGAGCGAAGAACCCGCGCCTGACCGAGATCGAGGAAAACGCCCGCCGCAAGGGCATCGACGTGCGCAAGGTGAACAGCCAGGCGCTGGACGGTGTGGGAGGCTCGGTGCGCCACCAGGGCGTGGCCGCGCGCTATGCCGCCGCCCGCACCTACAGCGAGAACGAGCTGGAAGGCCTGGTCACTGCGGCCGAGGGCAAGGCGCTGCTGCTGGTGCTGGATGAGGTGCAGGATCCGCACAACCTGGGTGCCTGCCTGCGCTCGGCGGCTGCGGCCGGTGCGACTGCAGTGATCATCCCCAAGGACAAGTCGGCCACGGTCAACGCGACCGTGCGCAAGACCTCGGCCGGCGCCGCCGACCTCATCCCGGTGGTGGCGGTAACCAACCTGTCGCGCTGCCTGAAGGACCTGCAGAAGCAGGGCGTGTGGATCTACGGCCTGGCCGGTGAAGCCACCGCCTCGCTGTACCAGCTGGACCTGAAGGGCAACATCGCGCTGGTGCTGGGCGGCGAAGCCGACGGCCTGCGCCGCCTGACCCGCGAGAACTGCGATGGCCTGGTCAAGATCCCGATGCCGGGCGAGATCGAGAGCCTGAATGTCTCCGTCGCCGCCGGCGTCAGCCTGTTCGAGGCCGTGCGCCAGCGCGGTTGATCCGCCGGCGCGACGTGATCGGGGTCAGATCCCTCTCCGCAGGCGAGGGATCCGACCCCTTTTCCATGTGCCGTGTCGACCAAGGTCGACACCTACCGGTAGTCGCCAACCTTGGTTGGCGCTCTTGCCGCCTCAGCCCGCGCTGCCACCCAGTGCCTTGAACAGGGTCACGTCGTTGTTCAGCTGGCCCTGGCGCACGCGCGCCAGCGACAGCTCTGCATCGCGCCGGGTCTGCTGCGCTTCCAGCCAGGTGCGCAGATCGGTAGCACCCACGCGATAACGCACTTCCTGCGCGCGCTCCACTTCCACCGCTTCCTCGTACGAAGCCTGCGAGGCAGCGACCTGGCGCGCCAGCTGCTCGCGCGCGGACAGTGCGTTGTCCACTTCCGAGAGCGCGGTGTACAGCGTCTTGCGGAAATTGGTCGCGGCGATCTGATAGCTGGTGCCGGCGATATCGGTATCCAGCTGCGCGCGCTGCAGGTTGAGGAATGGCAGCGAAAGGCCGGCACCCAGCGTGGCCACCGGATTGCGCAGTACATCGCCCAGCGAGGTCGCACTGGAACCGAGGCTGCCGGTCAGGCTCAGCGCCGGGTAGTACTGGGTGGCGGTGACCTTGATGGTCTTCAGGCTGTTGCGCAGGCGGAGTTCTGCCGCACGCAGGTCGGGGCGGCGGCCGAGCAGGTCGGCCGGCAGCCCCTCGACAATGCGCGGGCTGCGTGCGCCCAGCAGGTCCTGAGGTTCGTCCTGCTGGGGCCAGGGCGTGCCGTCCAGCAGCACGGCCAGTGCGTTGCGCACCTCCACCCGCTGCTGTTCCAGCGCGCTCTGCGAGGCGCGCTGCGATTGCAGGTTCTGCAGCGCCTGGCGTACTTCCAGGCTCGATACCGCACCGGCGTCGAAGCGGGCCTGAACCAGTTCGCGGGTGCGCTCCAGCCGCTCCAGGTTGGCCTGGCCGGTGGCGATCGACTGGTTCAGGTAGGCCAGGTTCCAGTACTGGGTGATGGTGTCGCTGATCACCAGCAGGGCGGTATTCTGCCGGTCTTCCTCGCTGGCTTCGGCTTCCCAGCGGGCGATGTCGCGCTGGGTCCGCAGGCGTCCCCACAGATCGACCTCCCAGCCGAGCGAAATGCCGGTGGAGTAGCTGCGGCGCCATTCGTCGGCCTGGTCGGTGGCGCGGCTGGCATTGCCGCTGACGCCCGATGATGAAGGCTGCGGCCACAGCGCGTTGCTGGCCAGGCCGGCCTGCAGGCGCGAACGCTGCACGGCCAGGCCGGCGGCGGCCAGGTCGCTGTTGGCGGCCAGCGCCTGCGCCACCAGGCGGTCCAGGCGTTCATCGCCGAAGCCGGTCCACCAGGTGTCCTGGCGGATGTCGTGGCCCGGTGTGTCCAGGCTGCTGCGCGGGTCGTCGGCCGGTGCGTTGAGGGTGGCATCGCCACGCCCATACTGGGCCGCCACATCGGGATCGGCCACCGGATAGCGGCCGACAGAGGCGCAGCCAGACAGGGCGAGCAGAACGGCACCCACCAGCAGCCGGCGCGAAGGGGCAGGGAAGGGCAGTCGGGTCATCATCTTCATTCGCGTGCCAGGGCCTCCACCGGGTCAAGCTGCGCGGCATTGCGCGCGGGCAGGAAGCCGAACGCCACGCCGATCAGGGTCGAGCAGGCGAAGGCGGCAATGATCGAGGCGGTGGAGAACAGCACCTGGAAGTCGCTGGCGAAGCGGCCGATCATCGAGCCCAGCAGCAGGGCCAGGCCGATGCCGAGCACGCCACCGAGCAGGCAAACCAGCACCGCTTCGATCAGAAACTGCTGGCGGATATCACTTTGTCGTGCACCGACGGCCATGCGCACCCCGATCTCTCGGGTGCGCTCGGTCACCGACACCAGCATGATGTTCATCACGCCGATGCCGCCGACCAGCAGCGCGATGGCGGCGATGGCACCGATCAGCAGGGTCATCGTGCGCGTGGTCTGCTCGATGGTGTCGCGGATCTCCGCGCTGTTGCTGAGGAAGAAATCCTCGGTGCCGTGGCGCATCGTCAGCAGGCGGGTGATCGCTTCCTGAGCGGCATCCATCGGTGTGTTGTCGTCCACGCGCACGGTGATGCTGGAGACATGGCTCTGGCCGAGCATGCGCGACATCACCGTGGTGTAGGGCACCCAGACGCTGAGGCTGGTGCTGCCACCGAAGCCGAAACTCTGGCGCTTGGCCACGCCGACCACCCGTGCCGGCACGTTGCCGAGCAGGATCACCTGGCCGACCGGGTCGACATCGGGGAAGAACTGGGTCTGGGTGTTCTCGTCGATCACCGCCACCTGGCCCAGGCCCTTGACTGCATCGGCATCGAAGAAGCTGCCGCTGAGCAGGGTTACCCCCTTGACCCGGAAGAACTGCTCGCCGACGCCGCTGACCTGGGCGGTCGACGACTGGTTGCGATAACGCGCGGTGACCGAGGTCGATACGCTGGGGGTGGCGCTGTCCACATAGCTCTGCTTTGCCAGTGCATCGGCATCGCTGGCCTTGAGCGTCTGCACCCGGGCCGAGCGCATGTCGCCGAAACCACGGCCGGGATAGACGTCGATGGTGTTGGTGCCGAGCGCGCTGATGTTCTGCAGGATCTGCTGCTGCGAGCCATTGCCCAGCGCCACCACCGAGACCACCGAGGCGATGCCGATGATGATGCCGAGCATGGTCAGGAAGGTGCGCAGGCGATGGGCGTTCATCGCCAGCAGCGCCATCCGGAACGCTTCGGTGAAGCGGTCGCGGGCCGCCCGCCAGCTATTGCCGTGGGCGACGCCGGTACTGGCTTCGCGCTGGGCGCGGTAACTCGGCGCATCCGGATTGGCGCGGTCGGCAATGATCTCGCCATCGCGGATCTCGATGATGCGCTGTGCGTGCTGGGCCACGCTCATGTCGTGGGTGACGATGATGATGGTGTGGCCTTCGGCATGCAGTTCGCCGAGGATCGCCATCACTTCCTCACCGGATTTCGTATCGAGCGCGCCTGTTGGTTCGTCGGCCAGGATCACCTCGCCGCCGTTCATCAGGGCGCGTGCGATCGACACGCGCTGCTGCTGGCCACCGGAAAGCTGGCCTGGCTTGTGATGCATGCGGTCGCCCAGGCCCAGCCGCTGCAGCAGTTGCTCGGCACGCGCGTTGCGCACCGGGCCGGGACTGCCGGCATACACCGCCGGCACTTCCACGTTGCCGCGCGCGTCGAGGTCGCCGAGCAGGTGGTAGCGCTGGAAGATGAAACCAAAATGCTCGCGGCGCAGTTCGGCCAGTTCGTCCGGCTCCATCTTTCCGGTTTCGCGGCCGGCCACCTGGTAGCTGCCGCGGGTGGGACGGTCGAGGCAGCCGAGGATGTTCATCAGCGTCGACTTGCCCGAGCCGGACTGGCCGACGATGGCGACCATCTCGCCGGCGTGGATGTCGAGATGGACGTCGCGCAGCACGGCGATCACATCGTCGCCGGCCGGGAATTCACGTCGCAGGTCGCGCAGCCGCAGCAGCGGCGCCGTCGTGCTCATCGGCGCCCCATGCCCGGGCCGCCGACCCGCATCTGCATGCCGCCGCGGTTGCCGCCGCCGGCGCTGGCACCGGCCGCACCGGCTTCGCCGACCACCACGCGCTCGCCTTCCTTCAAGCCGGACAGGATCTCGGCCGAGGCGCCGTTGTTGATGCCGACGGTGACCTTGCGCGGCTGCGGCTGGCCCTTCTCGTCCAGCACCCGCACCATCCGCTCATCGCCACGGCGCTTCGGTCCCAGTGCCACCGCCGGCACCATCAGCACGCCCTTGGCCTGCTTGAGCAGTACCGAGACCTGCGCGGTCATGTCGATGCGCAGCGTGCCGTCCGGGTTTTCCACATCAAACAGCGCGTTGTAGTAGACCGCGCTGCTGGAGCTGGAGCTGGAGGAGCTGCTGGAGCTGGACGAATTCTCGTTGGCGATCGAGGCCGGCGCCGGATTGATCTGGCGCAGCGTGGCGTGATACTTGCGGTCCGGGTCGCCCAGAGTGGTGAAGTACACCGGCATGCCGGGCTTGATCTTGACCACGTCGGCCTCGGAGATCTCGGCATTGACGGTGACCACGTCCAGCCGCGCCAGCATGACGATGGTCGGTGCGGTCTGGTTGGCGTTCACGGTACGGCCTTCCTCGGCCACCACCGCGACCACGGTGCCGTCCATCGGCGCGGTGATGCGGGTGTAGGCCAGGTTGGCGCGGGCGGTGCCCAGCTCGGTTTCGCGGCCCTTGATCTGCGCCTCGTAGGACTGCAGCTGGGCGCGGGCGGTCTTCAGCTGTGCCTCGGCGGCATCGTATTCCTGGCGCGAGGTGGCTTCGGCGGCCAGCATCTGCTGCTGGCGCGCAAACTCCAGTTCGGCCTGGCGCAGGGTGGCTTGCTGCACCGCGCGCTGGGCGGTGACCTGGTCCAGCGAGGCCTGCGCGTTGAGCACCTGGTTCTGCTGGGTGGTGGCATCGATCTCGGCGATCAGGTCGCCTTCCTTCACGGTGTCGCCCAGCTGTACCTTCAGCGATTTGATCTGGCCCGAGGCCTGCGCGCCGACGCTGACCAGCTTGTAGGCGTCGATCACGCCGGTGGCATCCACCGTTTGTTCGATGTCACCGCGGCTGACCGGCGAGGTTGCCACCGCCGGGGCGGCGGGCTTGCGCAGCAGCCACCAGCCGGTCGCGGCGACGATCAGGGCGAGCAGGGCGATCAGCATCAGGCGACTCCGGCGGGTCGCTGGCAGCAGGCGGAACGTCACGTCGTGGCTTCACTCTCGAGGCCGCGAGGGCGGCGTTGGTGGGCATTGTGAAGACCGGGCGATGGACGGCTCAATCCTCGGGGTATGTCTGTATGTAACACTGTCGGTGAACAGGCGTAACCACAGGTATCCCGCCCGCGGGTGGATACACTGGTACGCATTGCCCCGGATGCGGTTCAGCTGCCGACACGGGATGATCGCGACATGGAGACTGAAAACCCGATGCATCGACTGCTGATCGTCGACGACGACAACGACATCCGCACGCTGCTGGCCGAGCAGCTCGGCCGCGCCGGCTACCAGGTGAGCACTGCGGCCGATGGCACCGCCATGCGCCAACTGCTGGACCGCGAGCACGTGGACCTGATCGTGCTGGACCTCAACCTGCCGCGCGAGGATGGTCTGACCCTGTGCCGTGACCTGCGTGCACGTTCGAACACGCCGGTGATCATGCTGACCGCGCGGGCCGAGCCGATCGACCGCGTGCTGGGCCTGGAAATGGGCGCCGACGACTACCTGGCCAAGCCGTTCGAGCCGCGCGAGCTGCTGGCGCGCATCCGCAACGTGCTGCGCCGGACCGAGGCGCTGCCGGCCAACCTGGAACCACTGGCGGTACGCCGCGCGCGTTTCTCGCGCTGGGTATTCGACCTCGAGCATCGCCACCTGGTCGATCCGGATGGCCGCGTGGTGGTGCTGTCCGGCGCCGAGTTCCGCCTGCTGCGGGTGTTCATCGCCCACGCCAACAAGGTGCTGTCGCGCGAGCAGCTGGTCGCGCTCAGCAGTGGCCGCAACTACGAGGCTCAGGACCGCGCGATCGACCTGCAGGTCAGCCGCCTGCGCAACAAGCTGGGCGACGATGGTGGCCCGGATGGACTGATCAAGACCGTGCGCAACGAAGGCTACGTGCTGGCCTCGTCGGTCAACCTGGAATAAACCGCGATGACGCGCCTGCGCCATTTCCTGTCCTCGATGGTCGGGCGGTTGTTCGTGATCCTGCTGCTGGGCATGGCGGTGGCTGCGATCGGCGCGACCATGCTGGCCACCTCCAAGCGCCAGCAGGAGTTCGAGCGGCAGAACCTGAACCGCATCGCCGACCGCCTGCAGGGCTACGTCAACCTGCTGGACGGCAATCCGGAGCTGCGCGAGCGCCTGCTGGCGATCGGCGGGCCGAGCGTGCGCGCGTTGCAGCCGGGCGCACGCCTGGGGCGTGCCGACACGGCGCTGATGGAAGTGCTGGAAGACCGCCCCGGGCCGGTGTCGCGCGCGCACGTGCACTTCGCTTCGTTCCGCTCCTGCATTCCCAAACTGCAGGAGCTGCTGCCGCCGCCGCCGCCGGGCCACCGGCGGCCGCCGCGCGAGCGCGACCCCGCGTTCATCCCGCCCAAATGCCGCGCGGTGGACGTGACCCTCAACGACGGCACGCTGCTGAAGCTGGCGCTGGACTCGCCGGCGGTGGCGCACAACGGCATCCTCGCCGTGGACCCATGGTTCCTGACCCTGCTGGTGCTGGCGATTGCCGTGCTGGCCTATATCGTCGCGCGCATGGCCAGCGCGCCGCTGCAGGAACTGGCCGCAGCCGCAGAAGACCTTGGCGATGACCTGCAGCGCGACCCGTTGCCACTGCGCGGGCCGCGCGAAGTGCAGCGTGCCGCCGAAGCCTTCAACGCCATGCAGCACCGCCTGCAGCGGCACCTGGCTGAACGCACGCAGATGCTGGCGGCGATCACCCACGACCTGCAGACGCCGCTGACACGGCTGCGCCTGCGCCTGGAGAATGTCAGCGACGAGGCCCTGCGTGAGCGCCTGATCGGCGACCTGGCGGCGATGCAGGCGCTGGTGCGCGAGGGCCTGGAACTGGCGCGCAGCGCCGAGAGTGCCGAGCAGCGCGCCGCCTTGGACCTGGATTCGCTGCTGGAGAGCATTGTCGAGGACGCCGCCGAAGGCGGCGGTGATGTGGTCTTCGAAGGGGGAAGTGGTTCGGTGCTGATGTTGCGTCCGTTGGCCATGCACCGGCTGTTCTCCAACCTGGTGGACAACGCGGTGATGTACGCGCAGCGGGCCCGGGTGCGGGTTGAGCGCAGCGGCGGTGCGATTACCGTGGTGGTGGCCGATGACGGCCCGGGCCTGGCCGAAGAGCAGCTGGAGGCGGTGTTCGATCCGTTCGTGCGGGTGGAGACCTCGCGTTCGCGCGAAACCGGCGGGGCCGGCCTGGGCCTGACCATCGCGCGCGCCCTGGCCGAGAAGGACGGTGCCCGGCTGTGGCTGCGCAACCGGGCCGAAGGTGGCCTGGAGGCGGTGGTGCAGTGGCCGGCCAGTGCCCAGGTGGTGGCGCCCGGCCGCGCCGGCTGAGTCGGCGCGCTGCGGACGGTGACGCTGGGGCCGGGGTTTGGCCTATCATCTGCGCATCTCCCCAGTCTCCCCCCGATGAGCCAGCCCGTTCCTGCCGGCATGCCATTGCACGCTGCCCGGCTGTTCCCGCACGCTGCCGCGTCCTGCAGCCGCACCTGGCCGCCGCCGCTGCGGTGATGGGCGGGCAGGGGGACAAGAGGCGCTGGGTGGAGCGCCGCGCATCAGGATTCAGGCGGGCACTGCGGCAGGGCCTGTTGTGGCTGCTGCTGGCCCTTGCGCTGCCGTTGGCTGCGCAGGAAGGCGCGCCCCCGCTGCGCGACTACGCCATCGATGTATGGACCTCGCGCAACGGCCTGCCGCACAACTCGCTGCGCGACATCGCGCAGACGCCGGAAGGCCATCTCTGGTTCGCCACCTGGGAAGGGCTGGTGCGCTACAACGGCCTGGATTTCACCGTGTTCGACCGCAGCACGCGCCCGGGCCTGCGCGACAACGGCATCGGCGCCCTGTTCGTCGACCGCCAGGGCGGACTGTGGATCAGTGATTCGCGCGGCAACGTCAGCCACCGTGGCAGTGATGGCCAATGGCGGGTGTGGGAGCACCAGGCCGATACGCCGCAGGTGCTGATCCAGTCCATGCAGATGGACAGCCAGGGGCGGCTGTGGCTGCTGTACGAAGGCAAGGGCATCGGCTACCTGACGCCGGACAGCGGCATTGTCTACCAGGCGCCGGCGGCGGACCTGCCGATGGCGATGAGCTTCACCAGGCTGGTGGTCGACGCGCAGGACCGGGTCTGGGTCGGTACGCTGGACGGGCTGGTGCTGCGCGACAACGATGGCGTGCTCAAGCGCGCCCCCGCCGCATGGGGGCTGGGTGCCGGCAGTGGCCTGTCGTGGCCCTACCGTGCGCCGGATGGCGCGTTGTGGATCGTCGCCGGTGAGCGCCTGTACCGGGTGGAGGACGACCAGCTGGTGCTGGTGCACCGCCTGCCGGGCCAGCTGCACATGACCTCGATGCTGCAGGACCGGCACGGTGACCTGTGGCTGGGCACCGAGAACCAGGGCCTGCTGCGCATCTCCGCACATGGCCTGGAGCGACTGCCGGCCGGTCTGAACCTGCCGGGCGGACGCGTGGTCAGCCTGCGCGAGGATGCCGAAGGCAGCATCTGGGTGGGCGCCAACGGCGGGCTCTATCGCCTGCGCGAAACACTGTTCAGCAGCTACACCGAGCGCGATGGGCTCAGTGGCGATTACGTGCGCACGGTATTCGAGGATCGAGATCGCCAGCTGTGGGTCGGCAGCGCCAGTGGCTTGGACCTGCAGACGCCGGATGGCCGGTTCCGTGCGATGCCGCTGCACAACCGCGGCGGCAAGGCACCTTCGGTGCTGAGCCTGGCGCAGGGGCCGGACGGTGACCTGTGGGTGGGCACCTTCGGCGACGGGGTCTACCGGCTCGGCCGCGACGGCCACCTGCGCCACAACTACGCGGCAGCCGACGGCATGCCGGGTGGCAACATCCGTGCGATCAGCGTTGATTCCCAGGGCGTGGTCTGGGCCGGCACGCAGAAGGGCGTGGTGCGCATCGACGGCGACCAAGTGCAGGTCTCGAACGTGCCGGGCATGCCCGGCGGCCTGATCACCGCGCTTGAGCATGACCATCAGGGCAACCTGTGGATCGGCACCATCGAAGGCATCCGCGTGCTGCGCGGCGACCACGTGCAGTCGATCGACCTGGCGCCGCTGGGCGGTGGCCGCAGCGTGTTCGGCTTCCACCAGCTGGGCGACGCGATGTGGATCAGCAGTGATCGTGGCCTGTACCGTTGGCGCAACGGTGCGCTGGCGCGGGTCGGCCTGGAGCAGGGCATGCCGGTGGATGCGGTGTTCCAGCTGGTGCCGGATCGCCTTGGCAATGTGTGGATCAGCAGCAATCGCGGCGTGTTGCGCACCGATATGGCCACCCTCAACGCCGTGGCCGATGGCCGCACGCCGCGGGTGGGGGTGGAGCGTTACAACGAGATCGACGGCATGGCCAATGCACAGGCCAACGGCAGCTCCAGCCCATCGGCGATCCTGCGCCAGGACGGCACGTTCTGGGTGGTCACCGCAGGCGGCCTGAGCACGGTCGACCCGCAGCGCCTGCAGCGTTTCCGCGAGCGGCCATCGCCGCCGGCCGCGATCGAGAGCGTGCAGGTGGATGGCGCGCCGGTGCATTGGGAAGGGCGAGATCGCAACCATATTCCCGGGGGGCGCCGGTTGGCGGTGAGCTATGTCGGCCTGAGCTATCTGATGTCCGACCGGATCCGCTACCGCACGCGGCTGGACGGGCTGGATGCCGGCTGGGTCGAGCGCGGCCCGCAGCGCAGCGTCGAGTTCGTCGGCCTGCCGCCGGGCGACTACACCCTGCATGTGGCGGCCGCCCATCCCGGCGGCAGCTGGGGCCAACAGGAGGCGGTGTGGAGCTTCACCGTGGAACCGTTCTGGTGGCAGCGCCGCAGCGTGCAGGTGCTGGCGGGAATGCTGCTGCTGGCTGGACTGGTGGCGCTGTACCGGCTGCTGCTGCAGCAGCTGAAGGCCAGCAACCTGCGCCTGGCACGGCGGGTGGACGAAGCGACCTTCGACCTGCAGGCCAAGACGGTGCACCTGCAGGCGCTGAACCAGGAAAAGACCGAACTGGCCGAGCGCCTGGCGCGCCAGGCCGAAGCCTTCGAGCGGCAGGCCCGCGAGGATGCCCTGACCGGCCTGGCCAATCGCCGCGCCTTCGACGAAACGCTGGCGCGTGACTTCGCCCGGTCCCAGCGCAGTGGTCATCCGCTGTGCCTGGTGGTGCTCGACATCGATCACTTCAAGGAGGTCAACGACCGCCACAGCCACAGCATCGGCGACGCCGTGCTGGTGCAGGTGGCGTCATTGATCGCAGCGGCCTGCCGCGACTCCGACCTGCCGGCGCGCACCGGCGGCGAAGAGTTCGCGCTGCTGCTCAACGACACCCGCCTGGAGGAAGCCGCACAGCTGTGCGCGCGCCTGCGTGGCCTGTTCCATGATCATCCCGATTGGGCCGGCGTGGCGGGCCTGCGTGTCACCTTCAGCGCGGGCCTGGTAGAGCTGGATGCCGACGACCGCACCCCGGCGCTGCTGTACCAGCGCGCCGACCGCGCGCTGTACCGCGCCAAGAGCGACGGCCGCGATCGCACGAGTATTGGTTGATCGCATCCACGCATGGCGTGGATCTACTGGTGTTGTCGTACCACCCGGGGGTGCCGACCAAAGGTGACGCACTGCGTCACATTGCCGCGTCCATCGCAGATTCGCATCCAGGGGGTTCCCATCCGTGAAATAGCTGCCATCATGGGCGCGGGGAAATCCAGGGGGAGG
>NZ_JBHHMJ010000370.1:0-20803 GCF_042136455.1 Stenotrophomonas sp. 3diitr2024 | reverse complement strand
GCCGATGGCGCCGTCGACGTTTTGGAGAACCGTTGATGAAAGCCCGCCTGATCGCCACCGGTGAACGCGCGCCCAGCTGGGTCGCGCAGGGGTTCGCCGAATACCAGAAGCGGCTGTCGCATTGGCTGCCGTTCGAGCTGGTGGAAATCGAACCTGGCCTGCGCGGCAAGGGGCGCGATCCGCGCCGTGCCACCGAGGATGAAGGCAAGCGGGTCATCGCCGCGCTACCGAAGAACGCTTACGTGGTGGCACTGGACGTGCCGGGGCGGCAGTTGAGTTCCGAGCAGCTGGCGCAACGCCTGGAGCATTGGCGCGGGCAGGGCCGGGACCTGGCGTTCCTGATCGGTGGCCCGGAAGGGCATTCGCCAGAGGTCTCTGCGCTGGCCGACGAAAAGTGGTCGATCGGACCGCTGACGCTGCCGCACATGCTGGTGCGTCTGGTGGTGGCCGAGCAGCTGTATCGGGCTGCCGCAATGATTGCCAATCACCCCTACCATCGCGCGTGAAGAGTGGTTATACTAGTCGTCTGCCCGAATAGCTCAGCCGGTTAGAGCACTTGACTGTTAATCAGGGGGTCGTTGGTTCGAGTCCAACTTCGGGCGCCACCTTGAGAAACCTGCATCGCGAGATGCAGGTTTTTTTTTGCCGTGTTGTGGCGGCGAGCCCATGCTCGGCTGCATCCTCCAAGCCGGGCACGCGCTCGCCGCTACAGCGTGATCCGGCCCTTCCAGAACGCTACCAGTGTGGCAATTGCTACTGCCAGGATCGCGCCGAACAGCGCCCACTCCCAGCGCGTGAAAACCGGCTCGCCGCGCTGGCGCCGGGTCTGCGCAAACAGAATAACGCCGGGCACGTACAGCAGCACCGACAGCAGCAGGTTGTTCAGGCCGCCGGCATACACCAGCCACAGCGCGTAGGCGCTGGCCAGCAGCGCGACCACGAAATCGCGCCAGCGCACGCGTGGCTCACCCGCGTAGGACTGTCCGCGCCAGGCCAGTTGCACGCCGAACGCGGTGGACAGGAAGTAGGGCACCAGGCTCATCGATGCGGCCAGCAGCACCAGGCCGGTGTAGCTGCCCGCATTGAACAGCACCAGCAGCAGGAACAGCTGGATCAGCCCGTTGCTCAACCACAACGCATTGGCAGGCACGCCACGCGCATTCTCGCGTCCCAGGAAGGCGGGCATCGTGCCGTCGCCAGCGGCGGCATACAGCACTTCGGCACACAGCAGCACCCAGGCCAGCAGCGCGCCCAGCACCGAAATGATCGAACCGGCGATGATCACCGTCGCGCCCCATTCGCCGACGATGGCGCGCAGCACGTAGGCCATCGACGGGTTGGGCAGCCCGGCCAGTTCGGCCTGCGACAGCACGCCCATCGACAGCAGGCTGACCAGGACCAGCAGCAGCCAGACCCCCAGGAAACCTATCACCGTGGCACGGCCGACGTCGGCACGGCGCACGGCACGCCGCGAATAGATGCTGGCGCCTTCGATGCCGATGAACACCCACACGGTGACCAGCATCATGCCGCGCAGTTGCTGGCCGAGGTCGCCGAGCGCAGGCGTGCCGAAGAAGTCGGCGCGGAACACCTCCATGCGGAACGCGCCGGCGGCCAGCACCAGGAACAGTGCGATGGGCAGCAGCTTGGCCACCGTCACCAGGCCGTTGACGATGGCTGCCGTGCGCAGGCCGCGCAGCACCAGCAGGTGGACGGTCCACAACAGTACGGACGAAGCGGCCACGGCGGCTGGCGTGTTGCCTTCGCCGAACACTGGCATGAAATGGCCCAGGCCGCTGAAGATCAGCACGAAGAAGCTGGCATTGCCCAGTACCGAAGCGACCCAGTAGCCCCACGCCGCGGAGAAGCCGATGTAGTTGCCGAAGCCTTCGCGTGCATATGCGTAGATGCCGGTGTCCAGGTCCGGGCGGCGGTTGGCCAGGGCCTGGAACACGAAGGCCAGCATCAGCATGCCCGCACCGCTCAGCGCCCAGCCGATCATCGCGGCGGCCGGGCCGGCACTGCGGGCAACGTTCTGCGGCAATGAGAAGATGCCGGCGCCGACCATCGAGCCGACTACCAGTGCAGTCAACGCGGGCAGGCCGAGACGTTGGTTGGACGAGGGCATGCTTTGGTTCCCTTGCGGTCATCCCATCGGCCTTTCGGCCGGGGGTTGCAGCAGTTGCATTCGCGTCATCGATCTTATCCATCTCATCGAGTGCGATGGAAGGTTGGCATAGTGGGCTTCCCTTTATGAGCGCGCACCCCATGACCAAATCGCGGGCCTTTCTCACTCCCGATGGAACCGAGTACGTTACGGCGCAGGCCGTGGGCCACCGTCGCAACAGGGATTATGGTGGAGAACCCACGGGAGATCGCTATTTCTCAACGCATCGTGCAGGTCATCGTCGCCCAGTGAAGCACGTGATGAAGGGGCGGTCGTGGTACTTCGCATATATCGACGGCGTGAAGGGCGGAGCGGCAGCGGGAGGCGAATCGCTGCAGCATCTGTTGTTCAAGGAGGCTTTCAGTCGGCTGGACCATGTGCAGCTGGTTCTTTCGCTTCCTACCGGAAAAGGGCCTCGTCGCTGGCGTGAATCGAGAATCTCGATCTCCCGGGTGGAGCAGGAGTGGCAGGTGCCCGGAAGGGGGGATTATCGGGCAGATCTGTATGTCGAGTTCACCAGCGAGGATGATCTGGGTTCCAAGTGGGACGGGAAGTTCCTGCTTGAGGTCAGGCGATCACATGCTGTGGATGCTGCAAAACAGGATGGCCTCCGGCAACTGGGCATTGCAGTGATCGAAGTGGATATCGGCAGGGTGCCGATCTACGGCTACACCATTCCCGAGGACGAAACCAGTGATGTGGAGGAAGCACGATACCTCGACAGGATCAAGCGCTTGCTGGAAAGCGAGCGTGGATTCCTGCAGGCGATGGTCCTCAGCAATCCCAGCAGCAACGATTATCTGGAGGCGCTGGTGCGCAGCCAGCGAGAGGAACTGCAGGTGTTGAGCGAGCGGGAAGCCCTGCTGCAGTCCGAGGTGGCAGGGGCGGGTGCACGCAGTCTTGCACTGGAAGAGAGCCACGGCAGGCTAGCTGCCCAGCTGAAGCAGAGCGAGGAGCTGCTTGCCGGCGTACAGAGGGTCGCTGCTGATCTGAGGAAGGAGAAGGTGACGTTGCAGAAGGGGCTGCAGTCCGCTCGTGATGATCTCAATTCGGAGGCCGCCGAACGGCGTCTGTACCAATGTTGCTTCTGGGGCCTCACCGCCGCCGCGGTTCTGCTGATCTGCTGGATGGTCTGGCTATGGTTGTTCGGCTGACGCTGGCTCCACAATGCCGGGTGGCATTGAAAAAGCAAAAGCCCGGGTGTTGGCCCGGGCCTTTGCAGGTGACGCTGCTGCAGGATTACTTGAACGTGTACTTGGCGCCCACGGTGAAGTAACGGCCCAGTGCACCGGAGAAATGCATCGGGTTGTAGTTCACGCCGCCGTAGGTGGTCGGATCGAGCGGTGCGATGCGGTCGAACACGTTGGCCACCGAGGCATTGAGTTCGAAGGCGTCGGTGATGTTCCAGCGGCCGGACAGGTCGAAGGTGGTGAACGAAGAGATCTTCGTCACCGGCGTGCCATCCTCGTAGAACGCCTGGTAGTCGCCGCCACGCTTGTCGGTGTTGTCCATCTTGCTGATGTAGTTGGCAACACCGCTCACGCTCCACGCACCCTGCTTCCAGGTGGCGCCGAAGTTGATCTTGTCCTTCGGCGTACCGATGCAGTTGGTCACGTCGCAGTTGCCGTGCGTGCCGGCATAGTCGACGGTCTCATCGCCTTCGGTGCGCTCGAACTTCAGGATGTGGCTCCACTGCAGGTCCAGTTCGAGCTGGCCCGGGCCGATATCGAAGGTCTGGCGGATATCGGTGTCGATACCGCGGACTCGCGACGAACTGGCGTTCACGTAGCCGGTGTTGACGGCCAGGATGCTGCCCGAGTTGGGCACGCCACCGATGTTGTTGGAGTCACGCAGCACGTTGCCGGCCAGAATGGCAGCTGCGGTGTTGCCCTGCACGATCTCGTTGGTGCGCTTGATCTGCCAGGCATCGACGGTCATCGAGGTGGTCGAGGTCGGCTGCAGCACCAGGCCCACCGAGTAGCTCTTGGACTCTTCCGGCTTCAGGTCCTTGTTCGGGCGGGTGATGATCGCGATCGAGCGCGGTGTGCACTCGTCGGCATCGATGGCGCAACGCACCGGATCACGTGCGTTGGAGAAAGCGGCCAGACCACCGTCACTGTTCTCGGCCGGGTTCGGCGCACGGAAGCCTTCGGCGTAGCTGGCGCGCAGTGCGATCCAGTCGGCCGGGGTCCACTTCACGCCCAGCTTCGGCGTGGCCTTGCCTTCACCGCTTTCGTACTTGTCGTAACGCACGGCGCCGGACAGTTCCAGCTGTTCCAGCACTGGTGCCGACAGTTCGACGTAGCCGGCGTACACGTTCTGGGTGCCGTCGTAGGCCGAATAGCCCAGGCCGATGATGTCACCCTGGTCGGTGTAGGTCTGCGGGGTCAGGCTGTTGCTGGTCTTGCGCCACTCGGTACCGATCGCCAGGCCCAGCGGCCCCCCCTTGAGGTCGGCCAGGCTGCGCGACACGGTGAAGTCGAACATGTCCAGGCTCGACTTGGCACGCGCGCTGATGGTCGGCGAGATGTAGTCGTACAGTGCCTGCGAGTTCAGGTTGGCGTTGTCGCCGATGCGCCAGGTACCACCGGCGCAGTTCGGGTTGCCCAGCGCGCACAGCACCGAGCTGTAACGCAGGAAGCCGGTGCGCTTGTTGACCAGGTCGGTGCCCGAATGCAGGTAGGCGGTGTCATAGCTCCAGTCGCCCCAGTTGCCCTTGACGCCGACCAGGAAGCGGTTGAACTCGTTGGTATTGTTGGTCACGCGCGGGCCGACGTCCCACGCGCTGTAGCGCAGGCGCGCCGCATACGGCAGCGGGTTGTCCGGATGGCCGGCATAGAGCATCGTCGCGCCGTCACCGCTGCTGGCGTTCTTCGGGCCGCCGGGGAAGCCCCAGCCGCCGGAAACACCCGACGGGGTATTGCTGAAGATGGTTTCCTTCTTCGAGTAGCCGATCTCGGTGTAGACCTCGCCGCCTTCACCGAAGGCGAAGCTCGCACGGCCGAATACGTTGATGTACTTCTCTTCGGGGGTCAGGTCACGGAACTGCTGGGCCGGATCCCACAGGCAGCCCTGGGCCGCCGAAGAGGCCTCGGTCTGGCCCGGAATGGAGCTCAGGTTGGCGCAGCCCGGCAGGGCAACCAGATGCGGCGACGGCGCATCATTGTTGAACACCGAGCCGTTCGGGCCAACGCCGCCGTTGGTACGGCCGCTGAGGTAGGCGCCGCCGAGGAACTGTGCGTCGGTAGCGTCATAGCCCCACTGGCGCGTGTCGCCGGTACCGATCCACTTGCGGTTCTTGCGGTCGCTGATCTTGATCGCGTCGGACTTGCCGACATCCAGGCTGAAGAATGCGTTCCAGCCATCCTTGGACAGGTCGCCGGTACCGGCGGTCAGGGTGGCCTTCTTGGTATCGCCGTCGCTGTCACCGGACAGGCCGTAGGACGCACGCAGGATCGCACCTTCGAAGTCGCTGCGCAGAATGATGTTCACCACGCCGGCGATGGCATCGGAGCCGTAGATCGCCGATGCGCCGTCCTTGAGCACTTCCACGCGCTCGACGGCATCGAGCGGAATGGTGCTGAGGTCGGTGAACACCTTCTGGCCGTCGTCGGCCAGGCCGTAGGTCGCCATGCGGCGGCCATTCAACAGCACCAGCGTCGAGCCCGCACCGAGGCCGCGCAGCGAGATGCCGGCGCCGCCACCGGCGAAGCCGTTGCCGAAGGTCTTGGGAATGGAGCCGGCGCCATCGGCGGTGATCGTCTGCAGGTACTCGGCCAGCGTGGCCTTGCCACTGCGGTCGATCTCCTGGCGGCTCACCACCTGCACCGGGGACGGCGTCTCGGTGTTGGTGCGGGGGATGTTGGAGCCGGTGACCGTGATGCGGTCGAGGTTGGTGGCTTTTTCCTGCGCGAAGGCGGAGGAGGAAGCGACGGCGCCGGCCAGCAGCAGGGCGCCGCCGGTGAGGATGTGGGTGATGGACGATGCCAGGGTGGTGCGGCGGCTGGCGGGCCGTTGGATCGGGTGTTTCACAGCTTCTCTCCTAACTGGAAAACCGTAGCGTTGAGGGCTGTCGCCGGATCGATACCGGGACGCGCCAATCTAGGTTTCCAGCAGGTGACGAAGTCGTGAATTTTTGCTTAATCAGTAACGCTTGCCCCTGGCATGTCCGCATTTGCCGGGCAGTGGCAGTGGCCGGCCCGGCGCAAGGCCGGGCCGGTGGGACGCTCAGTCCGGCAGCGAGAACTGCACCGGCACCATGCCGATGGCCGGAACCGCCACGCCGTCACGCTGGGCAGGCTCGAAGCGCCAGTGCTTGAGCACCTGCTGGCGGGCGGCCTGGTCCAGGTTGCGCGAGCCGCTGCTGCGCTCGACGCTGACCGCGACCGGCTGGCCACGGGTGTCCACTTCCACCCGCAACAGCACCGTGCCCTGTTCGTGGTTGCGCAGGGACTGGATCGGATAGGTCGGCGGCGGAGCGCTGCGGTACTGCAGCTGGGCGCCGGCCAACGGGGTGGAAGTGTCGATGCTGGGCGCCAGCTGCGGCGGAGCCGGTTCGGCGGCCGGCAATGCGACGCCCTGGGTCTCTTCCACGGTCGCGGTGGGTGCGGGCAGTGGCGGTACCACCGGCTGCGTCCGGGGCTTCGGTACCACCTGGACGATCTCTTTTGGCGGGACTGGAGCCGGCGGCGTCGGCGGTGGCGGGATCTTCTCGATCAGCCGCACCGGAGTCTTTTCACGCGGGGCCTGCACGGCCTGGTAGGTCGCAGGGATGAGCAGCAACAGGAAGGCCAGCAGGTGCAGGGCGATCGCTGCACTCCAGGCGGCGACGCGGGCGGGGTCGAAGTGCGGGGATGCAACGGGATAGGTACGAACCATGATCCACCTCCATGCCAGTGACGAAGTCCTCAACGCACCAGGGTCCGTGGCGGGGTTGCCGCACGCGGCTGGCAGTTCATCAGTAGCGCGGCATGGCGGCCACTGCCTAGAGGCAGGGGCATGCGCGTTGGGCTGGCCTTCAGCCAACGCCGCCGGAATACACGAAAAAGGCGGGCCCCTGCGGGACCCGCCTGTGTCGGCCGTGCCGGGCGCGATCAGCGGCCCAGTTCGAACACCACGTCCAGGTTGACCGAGACGGTCGATTCACCCGGTGCGACCGGGGTGGCCTTGTCCATCGCCGCGCCGGCGGCCATGGTGCGCATCATCGGCATCGGGCGGAAACCGCCGTTGCTGTTCTCGGAAATGCTGACGATGCGGCGCACCTGCAGGCCCAGTGACCTGGCATAGGTCTGGGCGCGGGCCTGGGCCTTCTTCAGGGCGGCCAGGCGGGCTTCGTCATAGACCGGTTCGGGCTGGTCGATCTCAAACTGCGGACCGTTGATCTGGTTGGCACCCTGCGCGGCCAGCGCGTCGAGCACCTTGCCGAGCTTGGCGATGTCGCGGACCTTCAGGCTGACCGTGTTGCTGGCCTGGTAGCCGGTGATCTTCGGTGCCTCATTGTCGGCATAGCGGTACTGCGGGTTGAGGCTGACGCCGCTGGTCTGCACGTCGCGCTCGGCGATGCCGGCGGCCTTGATCGCGGCCAGTACCTTGTCCATCTGCTGGGCGTTCTGGCGCATGGCGCTGTTGCCGTCGGCTGCCTGGGTGACCACACCGGCCGACAGGGTGGCGACGTCCGGCACGCGGGTGGCCTCGGCATTGGCCGAGATGTTCAGCAGGGTGCCTTCGGCCGCGGCGGCGATCGACGGCGACGACGGAGCGGCATGAGCAGTCATCGAGGTTCCAAGGGCGAGGGACAGGGCAAGCAGCAGCGGGGTGGCGGTCAGGCGCATGGGATCTCCTTGTTGTGCCGGTGAGGGTGGTGTCGTAGCGATGAACGCGCTGTGAGCCTGATCGGGGTTGTACGCGTTCCGTAACGGGTTGCCGACGATTCAGGTGGCGGCCTCAGGTTATGCTGTGCCGATGCTCTATCTTGCTTCCCGCTCCCCCCGACGCAACCAGCTGCTGGCCCGACTCGGACGCCCCTTCCAGGCCCTTGACCTGGAGGTCGTCGAGCAGCGCGCGGCCACTGAAAGCGCCGAACAGTATGTATGCCGGGTCGCCGCCGACAAGGCGCGCGCCGGGCTGGCCCGGGTGCTGGCCGACGACCCGCAGGCGCGGGTGCTTGGTTCGGATACCGAGGTCGTGCTGGATGGCGAGGTCTTCGGCAAGCCGGTCGATGCCGCTGACGCGCGGGCGATGCTGGCGCGGCTGGCCGGGCGCACCCACCAGGTGATGACCGCCGTGGTGGTGGTCGGTGCGGGCGGCCTGGACAGCGAGCTGGTCATTTCCGAAGTGACCTTCGCCCCGATCGACGCCGCCGACATCGCCGCCTATGTCGCCACCGGCGAGCCGCTGGACAAGGCCGGTGCCTACGCCATCCAGGGCGGGGCCGAACGCTGGATCGAACATCTTTCCGGCAGCTACTCCGGCGTGATGGGGCTGCCGCTGCTGCATACCGATCGTCTGCTGGCGCGCTGTGGCGTGCCGGTCCCCACTGCCGATGCCGCCAGGGAGGCTGCCGATGTCTGAGGAAATCCTGGTCAATGTGACCCCGCGCGAGACCCGGGTCGCGGTGATCGAAAACGGCATGCTGCAGGAACTGCACATCGAGCGCGGTTGGCGCCGTGGCGTGGTCGGCAACATCTACAAGGGCAAGGTGCAGCGGGTCATGCCCGGCATGCAGGCCGCCTTCGTCGAAGTCGGCCTGGAGCGCGCCGCGTTCCTGCACGCCAACGACGTGGTGCGCCCGGCACCGGTGGCCAGCGCCGACACCGAGAACACCACCCTGCCGCCGCCGGCCAGCGTGCCGATCGTCGAGCTGCTGCGTGACGGCCAGGACATCGTGGTGCAGGTGGTGAAGGACCCGATCGGCACCAAGGGCGCGCGCCTGACCACGCAGATCAGCATTCCCTCGCGCTACATGGTGCTGCTGCCGCAGTCCAAGGTAGTGGGCGTGTCGGCGCGCATCGAGGACGAAACCGAGCGCGCCCGCCTGAAGGCGCTGGTGACCGAACTGTCGGCGCAGCATGGTGGCTACGGTTACATCGTGCGGACCAACGCCGAAGGGCAGCCGGCCGAGGCCATCGCCGAGGACATCGCCTACCTGTCGCGCGTGTGGAACGTGGTCGAGCGCCGCGGCCGCGAAGCGCCGTCGTGCAGCATCATCTATGAAGACCTGAGCCTGCCGCTGCGGTCCGTGCGCGACCTGATCCGCAAGGACGTGGACAAGGTGAAGGTGGACTCGAAGGAGACGTTCGGCCAGTTGCAGGCTTTCGTCGCCAAGTACATGCCGGTGCTGGCCGAAAAGCTGGAGCTGTATTCCGGCGACCGCCCGATCTTCGACATGTTCGGCGTGGAAGACGAGATCGGCCGCGCGCTGGACAAGCAGGTGCCGCTCAAGTCCGGTGGCTACCTGGTGATCGACCAGACCGAGGCGATGACCACCATCGACGTCAATACCGGCTCGTTCCTCGGCCAGCGCAACCTGGAAGAGACGGTGTTCCGCACCAACCTGGAAGCGGCGCAGGCAGTGGCGCGTCAGCTGCGGCTGCGCAACCTGGGCGGCATCATCATCATCGACTTCATCGATATGGATGATGCAGAGCATCGCCGTCAGGTGCTGCGCACGCTGGAAAAGGCGCTGGCCCGCGACCATGCCAAGACCACGGTGTACGACTTCTCGCCGCTGGGCCTGGTGGAGATGACCCGCAAGCGCACGGTGGAAAGCCTGGAGCGCCAGCTGTCGGAGACCTGCCCGCAGTGCAGTGGCCGCGGCAGCATCAAGACCACCGAGACGGTGACCTACGAGATCTTCCGCGAGATCACCCGTGCCGTGCGCCAGTTCGATGCCGCGCGCCTGCTGGTGATCGCATCGACCAAGGTGGTCGCGCGCATCACCGATGAGGAATCCTCGGCGGTGGCCGAGCTGGAAGAGTTCCTCGGCAAGAGCATCCGCTTCCAGGCGGACGAGCAGTACCTGCAGGAGCAATTCGATGTCGTTCTGCTCTGATCCTCGCCGGCTGCAGGCCGGCGGTGGCCGATGAGCGCGCCGCCGCGCCTGCGACTGCGAAGGATCCGCCGTCATTTCATTGCCGCCTGTGCGGTGGGCCTGGTCGGGCTTGCACTGCTGGTGGGTACCTTCAGCCAGCTGCTGCCGCTGGCCGAGCGTCATCCCGACAGGATCGCCGCCTGGCTGAGTGAGCGGGCCGGCCAGCCAGTGCGTTTCGAGCAGCTGCAGACGGCTTGGACCCGTCGTGGCCCGCTGCTGCAGCTGAAGGGCCTGCGCATCGGCGCCGGGCAGGGCCTGGCGATCGGCGAGGCCGAGGTGCTGGTATCGATGTACAGCGGGCTGCTGCCCGGGCGCTCGCTGACCGAACTGCGCCTGCGTGGCCTGGCGCTGGACCTGCAGCAGGGCGAAGACGGACGCTGGTCGGTGCGCGGGTTGCCGCAATCCGACAACGGGGGGGATCCGCTGGATGCGTTGCGCCGGCTCGGCGAGCTGCAGGTGATCGGCGGCCGCCTGGGCGTGCACGCGCCGGGGATCGGCATCGACACCACGCTGCCGCGCATCGACCTGCGCATGCGGGTCAATGGCGATCGCCTGCGCGTGGGTGTACGCGCCTGGGCGCAGGCCGAAGCGCTGCCGCTGACCGCGGTACTGGACGTGGACCGCATGCGCGGCAACGGCCAGGCCTGGCTGGGTGCCGACCCGGTCGATTTCCATGCCTGGTCGCCCTTGCTGGCGGCCGGCGGCGTGCGCCTGCGCGAGGGCAAGGGCGAGCTGAACCTGTGGCTGACCCTGCGTGATTTCGCGCCGGTCGCGCTGACCACCGATTCGGACCTGCGGGACGTGCGCGTCGACGGTGCACCGATGCCCGGCGTGGCAGCGCCGCAGCTGCAGCTGCAGCGGCTGCAGGCCCGCCTGCGCTGGCAGCGCCAGGCCGATGGCTGGGCGTTGCAGGTGCCGCGCCTGCGCCTGAAGACCGAAGATGGCGCACAGCAGCTCGATGGCCTGCAGCTGCAGGTCGGCAAGCAGCTGCGGGTGAACGCCGGTGCGGTGCAGGCCGGCATCGCACTGCGTGCGCTGGCTCTGAGTGATCGCCTTGAGCCGGGTCTGCGGCGCTGGCTGTTCCTGTCCAGGCCGCAGCTGGACGTGCGCGCGTTGCAGCTGTCGGGCGAACACGATGGCCCCCTGTGGGCGCAGGGTGAACTGCAGTCGCTGGGTTTCGCCAGCGTGGGCAACTCGCCCGGCCTGCGCGGCCTGGGCGGGCGCTTTGAAGGCGACGCCGATGGCTTCAGCCTGCAGCTGCAGCCGCAACGGCAGCTGCAGTTCGATTGGCCGACCGGCTTTGGCGTGCGGCATGACCTGCATCTGGCCGGACAGGTCGTGGGGTGGCGCGACGAGGGCGGCGGTTGGCGGATCGGAACGCCGGCGATGCGCGTGGAAGGCACCGACTACGCGGCCGACGTGCGCGGCGGCGTCTGGTTCCAGGGCGACGGTACGCGGCCGTGGCTGCAGCTGGCCGCGAAGCTGGACGACGTGCCGATGACGGCGGCCAAGCGCTTCTGGATCCACTCCAAGATGAGCAAGGGCGCCACCGACTGGCTGGACATGGCACTGGCCGGCGGCCAGGTGCGTGGTGGTGTCGGCCTGGTCACCGGTGACCTGGACGACTGGCCGTTCGACAACAATGATGGCCGCTTCGAGGCCACCGGCCACATCAGCAATGGCGACATCCGCTTCCAGCACGACTGGCCGCTGATGAGCCAGGTCGACGCCGACATCGCCTTCATCGGCCCTGGCTTCGACATGCGTGGACGGGGTGATCTTGCCGGCGTGGCGGTACAGAAATTCGAAGCGGGCATTCCGGACTTCGGGCACCAGCCGTTGTACGTACGTGCCGACGCGCCGAGCGAGGCCGGCAAGCTGCTGGCGATGCTGCGCCAGAGCCCGTTGCACAAGGATTACGGCGATACGCTGGACAACCTGGTCGCCAGTGGTCCGGCCCATGTGACCTTCGATCTGCTGCAGCCGCTGCATCAGGACGAGGGCGAGGGCCACCTGCAGGGCACGGTCGATCTGGCCGGCGTGAAGCTGGTCGACAAGCGCTTCCAGCTGGCCTTTGACAACATGCACGGGCAGGCGCGCTACAGCAATGGCGGTTTCGGCGCCGAGGACCTGGCGGTACGCCACCTCGGCCAGGAAGGACGGCTGAGCCTGCGTGCCGGCGGCTACGTGCACGACAGCACGCGCGCCTTCGAATCGCAGCTGACGGCCCGCCTTGATGCCGGCGTGCTGATCGACCGCGCACCGGAAATGACCTGGCTCAAGCCCTACATCACCGGCACTTCTGCGTGGACCATCGCGGTCAACCTGCCCAAGGTGGCCCCGGGCGCGCCCGCGCCGCCGAGTGAACTGCGGTTGAGTTCGGACCTGGTCGGCACCCGGCTGGACCTGCCGGCACCGCTGGACAAGCCGGCCGCCGAACCGCTGGCGACCACGGTGGCCGCGCAGTTGCCGATGGGCGCCGGCCGCATCGATGTGGCCTTCGGCCAGCGCTTGGCCCTGGCCGCACGCAGCCACAACAACCAGACCGGCGTGCAGGTCACGCTGGGCAGTGATCATGTTGATCGTGAGCCGCCGCCGAGCGGGCTGACGGTCAATGGCCGCAGCGCGACGCTGGATGCGCTGGAGTGGATCGGCCTGGCGCGGGGTGGCGGGGACGACGATGCGATGCCGCTGCGAGCGGTGGACGTGCAGGTTGGCCAGTTGAAGCTGATCGGCGGCGTGTTCGAGCAGACCCGGCTGCAGCTGCACCCGGGCCCACAGGCACTGGATGTGCGGCTGGACGGCCCGTCGCTGGCCGGACGCCTGACCGTCCCCAATGCGGACGGTGGCACGATCAGTGGCCAGCTTGACCGCGTGCACTGGCAGTCACTGCCGGCGGCACCGGGCGCGCCGGTTGCACCGGCGCGGGTACAGGCCGGTGCCAACGACATGGACCCGGCCAAGCTGCCGCCGTTCGCGCTGGACATTGCCGACCTGAAGTTCGGCAAGGTGGTGCTGGGCCAGGCGGTGCTGCGCACGCGACCGTTGGCCAATGGCCTGAACGTGGATGCGCTGCGTTTCCGTGCGCCGGACCAGGAGATCGACATCAGCGGTCGCTGGCTGGGCCGGACCGGTGGTGCCCGTACCGAGTTGACCGCACAGGTGCGCAGCGAGGATCTGGGTGGGTTGATGCAGAATCTTGATTACGGCGGCCAGTTGCGCGGCGGTTCCGGCCAGGCGCAGTTGCAGGCCTCGTGGAGCGGAGGCCCGTCGGACTTCCAGCTGGGCAACCTGCAGGGCAGCCTCGACCTGCACGCGCGCAATGGCCAGCTGCTGGAGCTGGAGCCAGGCGCCGGCCGCGTGCTGGGCCTGCTCAGCGTCGCGCAGCTGCCGCGGCGCCTGATGTTCGACTTCCGCGACTTTTTCTCCAAGGGCTTCGCGTTCAACCAGATCGACGGCAGCATGCAGTTCGGCCAGGGCATGGCGCGCACCGACAAGGTGCTGATCGAAGGCCCGGCGGCCAACATCACCATCCGTGGCCAGGCCGACCTGCGCAATCAGCGGTTCGACCAGACCATCGACGTCAACCCGCGCGCGGGCAACCTGCTGACCGTGGTCGGTGCGGTGGCCGGCGGCCCGGTGGGGGCCGCGCTGGGCGCGGCCACCAATGCGGTATTGTCCAAGCCGCTGGGCGAGATTGGCGCCCGAACCTACAAGGTGACCGGTCCATGGAAGGAGCCGAAGGTGGAAGTGATCGAGCGCAGCCGCGACAAGTCCCCATCACCGCCCGAGCCGGCGTCTGCACCGGGCATTCCGCCGACCGTCACCGACCTGCCGCGCTCGCGCTGAGCGCGGTTCCCTGTTCACGGGGCTTGCCTGAGCGCCCCCGCACCCCCAGATCGAAACCATGACTGATATCGCCCTGACGCTTGCCCAAGACCGCCTGCTTCGCCCCGGCGGCCTGGATACCGCTGGCCTGGAGCGCACCTTCGGCCAGTTGCTCGGCCCCGGTGTCGACTTCGGCGACCTTTATTTCCAGCACGCCCGCCGCGAGAGCTGGAGCGTGGAAGACGGCATCGTCAAGGACGGTGCCCATTCCATCGAGCAGGGCGTGGGCGTACGTGCGATTTCCGGCGAGAAGACCGGATTTGCGTACTCCGATGACATCCATGCCGACGCGCTGCTGGCGGCGGCGCAGTCGGCGCGCGCGATCTCGCGTGAGGGCGGTGTGCAGTCCGGGCGATCGCTGCTGCGCGGCAATGCGCGCGCACTGTACCCGGCGCTGGACCCGATCGATGGTATCGGCAACGAAGCCAAGGTCGAGGTGCTCAAGCGCCTGGATGGTTACCTGCGTGCCGCCGACCCGCGCGTGAGGCAGGTGATGGTGAGCCTGTCCGGCGGCGTCGATACGGTGCTGATCGCCCGCAGCGACGGTGTGCTGGCGGCCGATGTGCGTCCGCTGGTACGCCTGAATGTGCAGGTGATCGTCGAGCACAACGGCCGTCGCGAGTCCGGCTATGCCGGTGGCGGTGGCCGTTATGGCTACGAAGACCTGTTTGCCAGCGGCCGCCCCGAAGCCCTCGCCCAGGAAGCGCTGCGCCAGGCGCTGGTGAACCTGGAAGCAGTGCCGGCGCCGGCCGGCATGATGCCGGTGGTGCTCGGCCCGGGTTGGCCGGGCGTGCTGCTGCACGAAGCGGTCGGCCACGGCCTGGAAGGCGACTTCAACCGCAAGGGCACCAGCGTCTACGCCGGCCGCATCGGCGAGCGTGTGGCGGCACCGGGGGTGACCATCGTCGACGACGGCACCCTCGACGGCCGCCGCGGTTCGTTGAACATCGACGATGAAGGCCACCCCAGCCAGTGCACCACGCTGATCGAGGACGGCATCCTGGTCGGCTACATGCAGGACAGCCTCAATGCGCGGCTGATGGGCATGGCCCCGACCGGCAACGGGCGCCGTGAATCGTTCGCGCACCTGACCATGCCACGCATGACCAACACCTACATGCGCGCCGGCGAGCACGATCCGCAGGAGATGATCCGTTCGGTGAAGAAGGGCCTGTACGCGGTCAACTTCGGCGGTGGCCAGGTCGACATCACCAGTGGCAAGTACGTGTTCTCGGCCACCGAGGCCTACCTGATCGAGGACGGCCGCATCACCACGCCGGTGAAGGGCGCGACCCTGATCGGCAATGGCCCGGAAACCATGCAGAAGGTGCGCATGGTCGGCAATGACCTGGCCCTGGACGAGGGCGTGGGCATCTGCGGCAAGGACGGGCAGAGCGTGCCCGTGGGTGTCGGCCAGCCCTCGCTGTTGATCGAGGGCATCACCGTCGGCGGTACCCAGGCCTGAGCGTGGCGATGGCCACAGCAACCGCCCGGGCCGACGCGGACTCAGTCCTCGTCGGCTTCGCCGGTCCCGATGTGGTCGGTGTCTTCGGCGCCGGCCTTCAGGCCCAGCGCCGCCGGCAGCATCAGCGCGCGCAGCACCTGGAAGATCTCGCGGTAGGCGCGCGGCGGCTTGTTCCTGGCCTTCTCGGCCTGCGCGTTGCGTACCAGCGTGCGCAGCTGCTGGCGGTCCGCCTGCGGATAGTCATCGAGCAGGGCGGCCAGCGCCTTGTCACCGTCGGCCAGCAGGCGGTCGCGCCAGTCTTCCACGCGGTGCATCATCGCCACTTCGCGGCGGCCGGTTTCGCTGTTGGCGTCCAGCGCATCGCGGATCGCATCCAGCGTGGCCTCTTCTTCGCGGCGCATGTGCTTGGCCAGGAACGCCAGTTGGCGCTTGTGGGCGATGTGGGCGGTGATGCGCTTGCACTCGGCGATGTGCGGCAGCAGGTCTTCCGGAATCGGCAGGCGCGCCAGCTGGGCCGGGGTCAGCGACACCAGCTTCTCACCCAGGGCCAGCACGTCGAGTGCATCGCGCCGGTTCTGGCTGCGGCTCTTGTCGTGGAATTCACCGGTTTCTTCGTCGCGTCCGCGCATCGTCCCTACCTGATTTCAAAAAAAGTCGCCCGGCGTGATGCCGGGCCCAACCCGTACAGGATAAAGCATTGAACGTGATCGCCCCTGAAGTGGCCGTCGGCGACGACAGCCTGGCCCGGCTGGAACGGCTGGCCGACCTCTCCCAGCAGCTGCTCGACCGCGCCCGCGCGCTGGGCGCCAGCCAAGCCGAGGTCAGCTGCAGCGAGGACCGGGGCCTGGAGGTCAATGTCCGCCTCGGCGAGGTCGAGACTGTGCAGTCCACGCGTGACCGTGGCATCGCCGTGACCGTCTATTTCGGGCAGCGCAAGGGCAGTGCCAGCACTGGCGACCTGAACGAGGCCAGCCTGGCCGCTACGGTCGAGCAGGCCTGCGCGATTGCCCGGCATACCGAGGATGACCGGGCCGCCGGCCTGGCCGAGGCCGCGCTGATGGCCACCGACTTCCCGGACCTGGATGGCTGGCACCCGTGGGCGCTGCAGGCCGATGAGGCGGTGGACCTGGCCCTGGCCTGCGAGGCCGCTGGCCGCGAGGCCGATGCGCAGATCCGCAATTCCGATGGCGCTTCCGTATCGAGCATGCAGAGCCTGTCGGTGTACGCCAATTCGCATGGCTTCTTCGGTCGTGAGCGAGGCACCCACCATTCGGTCGGCTGCGCGCTGATCGCCGGGCAGGGCGACGGCATGCAGCGCGATGGCTGGTATACCAGCGCGCTGGCGCAGGGGGACCTGGAAGACGTGGGTCTGGTCGGCCGCCGCGCCGCCGAGCGCACCGTGGCCCGCCTGCAGCCGCGTTCGTTGGCCACTGGCAGCATGCCGGTGCTGTTCGCCCCGGAAGTGGCGCGCAGCCTGGTCGGCCACCTGCTGTCGGCAGTGTCCGGCGGCGCGTTGTACCGCCAGGCCAGTTTCCTGCTGGACAGCGTCGGCCAGCGCCTGTTCCCGGAGTGGATGCAGATTGACGAACTGCCGCACCTGCGCCGCGGCCTGCGCTCGGCCGCCTTCGACGGCGACGGCGTGGCCACCCGTGCTTCGGCGCTGGTCCGTGACGGCGTGCTGCAGCGCTATGTGCTGGGCAGCTATTCGGCGCGCAAGCTGGGCCTGCAGACCACCGCCAATGCTGGCGGTGTGCACAACCTGCAGCTGGCGGCCAATGCCGGCTCGCTCGAAGAGATCGCCCGGCAGATGGGTGACGGCCTGCTGGTGACCGAGCTGATGGGGCAAGGTGTGAACGGGGTGACCGGCGACTATTCGCGCGGCGCCGGCGGCTTCCGTGTCGAGAACGGCGAGATCCAGTACCCGGTGGACGGCGTCACCATCGCCGGCAACCTGCGCGAGATGTTCAGCAGCATCGAGGCGGTCGGCAGCGACGTCGACCCGCGCTCGCACATCCGGACCGGCTCGATCCTGCTGGGGCGGATGACCATTGCCGGTAATGATTGATGGCGTCGATGGCGTAAGCTATGCCCGCCTGACGCAACCAGCTTGGTGCTGGTGGGTCAAGACCACCCAATGAAAAGGAGTTTTGTCGTGAGTGAATTCGATAACGTCCCGCCGCCGCCGGCAACCACCAATGCCCCGGCCGACCAGCGCACCATGGCGCTGGCCGCGCACCTGCTGGGCATCTTCACCTGGTTCATCGGCCCGCTGATCATCTGGCTGATCAACAAGGATGACGCCAGCAAGTCCTTCGTGACAGACCAGGCCAAGGAAGCGCTGAACTTCCAGATCACCATCACCATCGCGATGCTGATCTGCATCGTGCTGACCATCGTGATCATCGGCGGCATCCTGGCGCCGATCGTCGGCATCCTGAACCTGGTGTTCTGCATCATCGCCGCTGTGAAGGCCAACAACGGCGAAGCCTACCGCTACCCGTTCGCGCTGCGCCTGGTCAAGTAATACCGTCTGCATGCGCAAACAGGAACGCCCGGCATTGCCGGGCGTTCCTGTTTGGCGGCAGCATCACGCCAGCGATCAGTGATCGCGTTCCACCGCCAGCGTGGCCAGCGCGCGCAGCGCGTCGGCCTCTTCGCCATGGCCGGCCAACGTAGCCTGCATGCGTGCGGCCAGTTCGCGCAGCTGCGCCTTCGCACCGTCCATGCCGAGCAGCGCGGGGAAGGTGCTCTTGTCCTGCGCCTGGTCCTTGCCGGCGGTCTTGCCCAGCTGTTCGGAACTGGCTTCGACATCGAGGATGTCATCGCGGACCTGGAAGGCCAGGCCGAGCGCGTCGGCGAAGCCGTCCAGCTGGGCCAGCTGTGGTTCGTGGGCCTGGCCGCACAGCGCTCCCATGCGCACCGCCGCACGGATCAGCGCGCCGGTTTTCAGCGCATGCATGCGGGTCAGTGCCGCCAGCGTCTGCTGCTGGCCGGTGGCATCGATGTCCAGCGCCTGGCCGCCGCACATGCCGGAGGCACCGGAGGCGTGGGCCAGGGTCTGCAGGCAGGCCACGCGCAGCGTGGCCGGCAGCGGCGCATCGGCCAGCAGACCGAAGGCGCGGGTCTGCAGGGCGTCACCGGCCAGGATCGCGGTGGCTTCGTCGAAGGCGATGTGGGTGGTCGGCTTGCCGCGTCGCAGCGCGTCATCGTCCATGGCCGGCAGGTCGTCGTGCACCAGCGAATAGGCGTGGATGAGCTCGACGGCCATCGCCGCTGCGTCAAGGTGTTCAGGCTGCGCGCCAAACAGATGGCCACTGGCGTACACCAGCAGCGGTCGCATGCGTTTGCCACCGCCCAGCACCGAATAGCGCATGGCCTGGTGCAGGCGCTGCGGTGCTTCGGCGGGCGAGGGCAGGGCGGCGTCGAGCTGGCTTTCGATACGGTCGCGCCAGCGCGCGAACAGAACCTCAGCCGTCATGGCTGGGCGGATCGAAAGGCTCGGATGCTTCCGGCTGCGCCGGATCGCTGAGCAGGCGCACGCGCAGTTCGGCCTGTTCCAGCGCCTGCTGGCACTGGCGGTACAGACCGACGCCGCGTTCGTAAGCACTGAGCGAGGCTTCCAGGCTCAGCTCGCCGGTTTCCATCTGCTCCACCAGCTGTTCCAGCGATTCGAGCGACTGCTCGAACTGGGCGACCGGGGAGGCGTTTTCGGGGGACTTCTTGGCCATGCGGCAAGTGTGGACGGGCTGCGCGCGGGGGTCAATTCACCAGCCGCCGGGGCGCCACTGCAGCTGCGCGTCGTGGGCCTGCAACCAGGCCTGCAGGGGAGCTGCGATGACCACGTCGGCGGCGGCAAGCAGCTGGGGCCCATCGAAGATCAGCGGCAGCTGGGCGCGCCGCCAGGGGGCAAGGTGCTCGCGTTGCAGGCAGTCCTTCAGCGCATGCGAATGCGGGCGGTCGGGCAACATGATGCGCTCACCGCCCACGCGTGCACGGACCTGAAGCGGCCGTTCGAAGGCCACGGCGCCCTGCAGGCGCAGTTGGCCACCATCGGGCAGCGGCAGGGGGGCATGCCCGTCCCATTCGGCCTGCCATCCGCGGGGCAGCGATGGCAGCTGCGCGGGCAGCAGATAGGCGTGCTCGCGCCATTGCTGGATGGCATGCTCGTGCCAGCGCAGCCGCGCCTGGCGATCGTTGCTGGCCGGCAGCAGTTCGTGCAGACCCTGCTGCAGTACCGTGGCCGGCAGTGGGGCGGCACCGTGGCCGATCACCCAGGCGCGCAGCACGCGCGCGGCACGCCCCGGTGACACCTGGCGCAGCAGCTGCAGCGAAAGCACGCGTGGTGCCACTTCCAGATGCGCGATCAGCTCGGCGTCTTCCTCGTCCAGCAGAGCACGGGTCTGCCCGCAGTGCATTGCGCTGCCCGCCAATGCCGCAGCCGCATGCGGCCAGCGCTGGCGCAGCAACGGCAGCACCTGCAGGCGCAGGAAGTTGCGATCGGCGTGGTCGTGGCCATTGCTGGGGTCTTCGATCCAGCGCAGCGCGTGCTGCCGCGCGTAGTCGAGCAGTGCGCTGCGTGGCACCGCCAGCAGCGGCCGCCATAGAGGCTGTTCGCCAAGGCGGCTGTGTGCGGACATCGCGGCAAGGCCATCGACGCCGGATCCGCGCAGGGCACGAAGCAGGAAGGTCTCGGCCTGATCGTCCTGGTGCTGCGCCAGTGCCAGCGTTTCGCCGTCGCGCAGTTCGGCGGCGAACGCTGCACGTCGTGCCTGCCGCGCCGCGCCTTCAAGGCCGAGGCCCGCGCGCTTGTCGACCTGCACGTGATGCACGGCCAGTTCAATGCCCAGTGCCGCGCATTGCTGCTGGCAATGCAGCACCCAGGCGTCCGCATCGGCCTGCAGGCCATGGTGTACGTGCACCGCACGCAGCGCCGTGCCGGAGGCCTGTGCGCAGCGCCACAGCCAGTGCAGCAGCACGGTCGAGTCGACACCGCCGCTGTAACCCACCAGCAGCGGCGCATCCAGCGGAACGAGGGCAGGGAAGGCAGTCACGGCGGCAAGTATAGGGTGGGGTTTGCTTGGCAGGGCTGCGCCCTGCACCTGCTACGAGCCAGAGCAACAGCAACAGCAACAGCAACAGCTGGTCTGCTGAGGGATGGCGGGGTGGGTCCGGTTGCGGGGGACGCTGCAACCGG
>NZ_JBHHMJ010000324.1:0-13803 GCF_042136455.1 Stenotrophomonas sp. 3diitr2024 | reverse complement strand
GGCGTTCGCCGAGGTCTACCGCCGCGAAGGCATCACCGACTGGCGGTAACCAAAAAAGGGGACAGAGGGAATTAAGTCGTTTGTGCACAAACGACTTAATTCCCTCCGTCCCCTTTTTTGGTTACCGCCAGTCGGTGATGCCTTCGCGGCGGTAGACCTCGGCGAACGCCGGGCGCGCCTTCATCGAGGTGGCATGCGCCTTGAGCACCGGCCAGGTGTCACTGGGCCTGGGCATGTTGCGCGACCAGCGCATCAGCATCACCAGCATGTAGTCGACCACGCAGGGCGTGGCGCCCAGCAGGTACGGGCCGTGCGCCTGCAGGTGAGCGGCAACGTGCTGCCAGGCCGCTTCGAGCCGCTGACGCGCCCTCTCGCGGCTGGCCTCGACGTTCGCCTGGCCGGCCATTTCATGCGGATAGAACCAGGCCCGATAGGCCGGCTGCAGCGTATTGGCACACCAGAACATCCAGCGGTAGGCATCGCCACGCTGCGGCGTGCCCGGTACCGGGAGCAGGCCGGCCTCCGGGTGGCGATCGGCCAGGTACAGGGCGATGGCCGCCGCTTCGGTCAGTACCAGGCCATCGATCAACAGTGTCGGCACCACACCGGCCGGATTGAGCGCCAGGTACCGCGCCGACTTGTGCTCGCGCGCGTCGAAATCCAGCAGCACCAGTTCATGCTCGATGCCGAGCTCGATCAGCAGCCAGTGCACGACCAGCGCGGCGGTACTGGTCGAACCATACAGCGTGGTGCTCATGCGGAAGATCCTGTGCAGGGGGATCAGCCGATTATGCGCCCACGCGCGCGATCGTTGCTCAGCCGCAGCTGCTCATGCAGGAATCCCGGCGCTCGCCACAGGACATCATCGGCGCGCGCATCGCGCAGTCGTGCGTCTTCAGTTCGCAGGCACGGCGCAGGTCCGGATTGTCCACGTCCTTGCAGCGTTTGTCCGGCGCCGGCACCACCTGCTGCTCGCAGTTGCTCTGGCGGCTGCCGAGGGAGTCATTCTGCGCCATGCAGCTGCGATAGCCGGCCTGGCACTGCACGCGGCATTGCGCGGATGCTGGGAAATCCGCGCCTTCGTATGACGCCGGGGTGCTGCAACCGGCCAGGGCCAGCAGCACGCCTACCACGATGAACCGATGCAGGGCCATGGACACGTCCTGTGCGAGGGTGTTCCGACCGTAGCAGAACAACCGCTACCGGAACATCAATATTTTTGCCCACACAACAACGGCGCCACAGGGGCGCCGTTGTCTGGTCCGGGATGGAGGGCTTACTCCACAACCACCGGAATCTTGCCGATGCGGGCCTGCCATTCGCGCGGGCCGGTCTTGTGCACCGATTCGCCGGTGGAATCCACCGCCACGGTCACGGGCATGTCCTGCACGGTGAACTCGTAGATCGCTTCCATGCCCAGGTCGGCGAAACCAACGACCTTGGCCGCCTTGATCGCCTTGGACACCAGGTAGGCCGAACCACCAACGGCCATCAGGTAGGCCGACTTGTGCTTCCTGATCGCCTCGATCGCGGCCGGGCCACGCTCGGCCTTGCCGACCATGCCCAGCAGGCCGGTCTGCGCCAGCACCTGCTCGGTGAACTTGTCCATGCGGGTCGCCGTGGTCGGGCCGGCCGGGCCCACCACTTCGTCGCGCACCGGATCGACCGGGCCGACGTAATAGATGAAGCGGCCCTTCAGGTCGACCGGCAGCTCCTCGCCCTTGTTGAGCATGTCGACCATGCGCTTGTGCGCGGCATCGCGACCCGTCAGCAGCTTGCCGTTGAGCAGCAGGGTCTGGCCCGGCTTCCAGCTGGCCACGTCTTCCGGGGTGATCGTGTCCAGGTCCACGCGGGTGCCCTTGGACGCGTCATAGGTCAGCTTCGGCCAGTCTTCCAGCGACGGCGGGTCCAGCATCACCGGGCCACTGCCATCCAGGGTGAAGTGCGCATGGCGGGTGGCGGCGCAGTTCGGGATCATCGCCACCGGCAGGTTGGCCGCATGGGTCGGATAGTCGTTGATCTTGATGTCCAGCACAGTGGTCAGGCCGCCCAGGCCCTGCGCACCGATGCCCAATGCATTGACCTTCTCATACAGCTCCAGGCGCAGCTCCTCGATGCGGTTGGAGGCACCACGGGCCTGCAGCTCGGTGATGTCGATCGGTTCCATCAGCGCCTCCTTGGCCAGGAGCATCGCCTTCTCGGCGGTGCCACCGATGCCGATGCCGAGCATGCCCGGCGGGCACCAGCCGGCGCCCATGGTCGGCACGGTCTTCAGCACCCAGTCGACGATGGAGTCGGACGGGTTGAGCATGGCGAACTTGGTCTTCGCTTCCGAACCACCGCCCTTGGCGGCAACGATGACGTCGACCTTGTTGCCCGGCACCACCTTGACGTTGACCACGCCCGGGGTATTGTCCTTGGTGTTGATGCGCTTGCCGGCCGGATCAGCCAGCACCGAGGCGCGCAGCTTGTTGTCCGGATGCATGTAGGCGCGGCGAACGCCTTCATTGGCCATGTCTTCCACGCCCATGGTGGCGTCATCCCAACGCACGTCCATGCCGATTTCCAGGAACACGGTGACGATGCCGGTGTCCTGGCAGATCGGACGGTGGCCTTCGGCGCACATCCGCGAATTGATCAGGATCTGGGCCATCGCTTCCTTCGCGGCCGGCGACTCCTCGCGCTCGTACGCGGCGGCGAGGTTCTTGATGTAGTCGACCGGGTGGTAGTACGAGATGTACTGCAGCGCGTCGGCGATGGACTGGATGAGGTCTTCCTGCTTGATCGATGTCACGGCTTGCTCGCTTGCTCGAGGCTGGCGGGGGTAATCCGCCCATTTTACCCCCTCCCCCGGCCCCGGGGTGGTAGTCCCGGCCGCTGGCCGGCAAGATTCCCCCCGACGCTCTGTCACGCCACGCGCCACTGCGGCGTCCTTGCACACATGAACGCCGAAACCGTTTTCCAGACCCACCGCCCGCGCCTGATGGCGCTGGCCTACCGCCTGCTCGGCAGCCGCGCCGACGCCGAAGACGTGGTGCAGGACGCCTGGCTGCGCTGGTCCGGCGCCGATCCCGCCAGTGTCCGCGATGCAGAGGCCTGGCTGGTCACCACCACCACCCGGCTCGGCCTGGACCGCCTGCGAGCGGCCAAGCGCGAGCGTGTCCACTATGTCGGCCCATGGCTGGCCGAACCGCTGGCGGTCACCCTGGAGCCTGACCCCGCGCCCGGCCCGGCCCAGCTGCATGCGCTGGCCGACGAGGTCTCGGTCGCCTTCCTGACCCTGCTCGAACAGCTCGGCCCCGAAGAACGCGCCGCCTTCCTGCTGAAGGAGGTCTTCGACCACGACTACCGTGAGATCGCCGACCTGATCGGCCACAGCGAAGCCAACTGCCGGCAGCTGGTGCACCGCGCCCGGCAGCGTCTGCAGGCCGGACGGCCGCGCTTCAACGCCGATGCCATCCAGCACCGGCAGTTGCTGGCGCGCTTCATGGATGCCTCGCAGCGCGGCGACAGCGAAGCGATCCAGGCCCTGCTGCACGCCAACGCGCTGCTGGTCTCCGACGGCGGTGGCGTAGTCACTGCGGCGGTACGGCCCCTGCTGGGCGCCGAACGCATCGGCCGCCTGTTCTGGGCCATCGCCCGCCGCGGCGCGGCGCATCCGGCGCAGCTGGGCTACGTCAACGGCGAACCGGCGATCCTGCGTTTCCAGGGTGACCGCCTGCACTCGATCACCACCATCGAAGTGGTCGATGGTCGCATCGCCAACGTGTACAGCGTGCTGAATCCAGAAAAATTGCCGAAGGTTGTCACGCACCGCGACGCTGCGGCGTCCTTGTGATGAAAGGCGGCCATCGTGGCCGCCGTGGAGCCCACGATGTCCGATCACACCTTCCCCCGCGTCCCCTACACCCGCCTGGCCGCCGAGGCCTTCAAGGGCCTGCTGGCCACCAGCCAGGCGGTGCATGACAGCTCGATCGACCCGACCCTGATGGAGCTGGTGTTCCTGCGCGTGTCGCAGCTCAACGGCTGCGGCTACTGCATGGACATGCACGGCACCGCGCTGCGCAAGGGTGGCATCGAGCCGCGCAAGCTGGACACCCTGCCCGCCTGGCACGAAAGCCGCTTCTTCGATGCGCGCGAACGCGCAGCACTGGGCTGGGCCGAGGCGCTGACCCGCTTGACCGACGGAGCGCCGTCGCAGGCAGCGTTCGATGCGCTGGCACCGCACTTCGATGCGAAGGGCATCAGTGACCTGAGCATGGGCATTGCGGTGATCAATGCCTGGAACCGGCTGGGTGCGGGACTGCTCCCACCACTGCCGTAACGGAGAGCGGGGTCGGATCCCTTCGCATGGCGAAGGGCTCTGACTCCGAGGCGCGGTGGCGGGGTCAGAGCCCTTTGCGCTGCAAAGGGATCTGACCCCATCTGACCCCATCTGCACGCCGTGCGCGCGCACAATGGCGGCATGCCTACTGCCGCCGCGAAGAAACCCAGCCTGCGCCAGCGCTTCAGGGCTATGCGCAATCTGCCCCCCTTCCTGCGCATGGTCTGGAAGACCAGTCCGGCGCTGACCCTGGCCAGCCTGGGGCTGCGCCTGATCCGTGCGCTGCTGCCGGTGGCGATGCTCTACGTCGGCAAGCTGATCATCGACAGCGCCCTGCACCTGAGCCAGCACGATGCCGGCTTCCCGCCGCTGGGCGAGGCGCTGTCCAGCGGCCTGCTCAATCCACTGCTGGGCCTGCTGGCACTGGAATTCGGCCTGGCCATCGCCTCAGACCTGCTCGGCCGGCTGGTCAGCTATGCCGACGTTCTGCTTTCCGAACTGTTCGCCAATGCCACCAGCATCCGTCTGATGGAACACGCCGCGACGCTGGACCTGGAGGATTTCGAAGACCCGGACCTGCAGGACAAGCTGGACCGTGCGCGCCGCCAGACCATGGGCAGGATGAACCTGATGAGCCAGCTGTTCGGCCAGGTGCAGGACGCGATCACCGTGGCCAGCCTCGCCGTCGGCCTGCTGGTCTACGCGCCGTGGCTGATCCTGCTGCTGGCGCTGGCACTGGTGCCGGCCTTCATCGGCGAATCGCACTTCAACGCGGCCGGCTACAGCCTCAACTTCCAGTGGACGCCCGAGCGCCGCCAGCTCGACTACCTGCGCCAGCTGGGCGCCAGCGTGGAAACGGCCAAGGAAGTGAAGATCTACAACCTGCACCGCTTCCTGGTGGAGCGCTACCGGCGCCTGTCGGTGGCATTGTTCCAGGCCAACCGCGCCCTGGCACGGCGCCGCGCGTTCTGGGGCACGCTGCTGGCTGCGCTGGGCACGCTGGGGTATTACACCGCCTACGCCTACATCGCATGGCGCACGGTGCGTGGGGACTTCTCGATCGGCGACCTGACCTTCCTCGCCGGCAGCTTCCTGCGCCTGCGCCAGCTGCTGGAAGGCCTGCTGATCGGCTTCTCGCAGGTGGCCAGCCAGGCGCTGTACCTGGATGACCTGTTCTCGTTCTTCCAGATCCAGCCGGAAATCCACTCGCGCGATGGGGCCGTGCGCGTGCCGCAACCGATCCGCCAGGGCTTCGTATTCGAGAACGTCGGCTTCCGCTACCCCGATGCCGAACAGTGGGCGGTGCGTCACCTGGATTTCCAGCTGCACGCCGGCGAAGTGCTGGCCCTGGTCGGCGAGAACGGCGCCGGCAAGACCACCCTGGTGAAGCTGCTGGCGCGGCTGTACGAACCGGACGAAGGCCGCATCCTGCTCGATGGCCGCGACCTGCGCGATTACGACCTGGATGACCTGCGCGCCAACCTCGGGGTGATCTTCCAGGACTTCGTGCGCTACAACCTCAGCGCCGGCGAAAACATCGGCGTCGGCCAGGTCGAGGCGATGGACGACCAGGCACGCATCGCTGACGCGGCGCGACGCGGCATGGCCGAGGAAGTCATCGACGACCTGCCCGGCGGCTACGGCCAGCAGATCGGCCGCCGCTTCAAGCAGGGCGTGGACCTGTCCGGTGGCCAGTGGCAGAAGATCGCCATCGCCCGCGCATGGATGCGCAATGCGCAGGTGATGATCCTGGATGAGCCAACGGCAGCACTGGATGCCCGCAGTGAGTTCGAGGTGTTCCAGCGGTTCAGGGAACTGGCGGATAATCGCACCGCAGTACTGATTTCCCACCGCTTTTCCTCGGTACGCATGGCCGACCGCATCCTGGTGCTGGCCGATGGCCGGATCGAGGCCAGCGGCACCCATGCGCAGCTGATGGCGCAGGGCGGCCGCTATGCCGAGCTGTTCGAGCTGCAGGCGGCGGGTTACCGCTGAGAACGCCTCTCGTTCCGCCCAATGAGAACTTGTCTCATTTGAGATAGAATCACCCCCGACGACTTTCGATAGATACGCCCATGTCCTCCGCTTTCGGCGCCGAAACGGTGCTTGAGGTCCGTCACTGGACCGATGCCTACTTCAGCTTCACCACCACCCGCGACAGCGGTTTCCGCTTCGAGAACGGCCAGTTCGTGATGATCGGCCTGGAAACCGAGGCGCGACCGCTGCTGCGCGCCTATTCCATTGCCAGTGCCAACTGGGAAGAACAGCTGGAGTTCTTCAGCATCAAGGTGCAGGACGGCCCGCTGACCTCGCGCCTGCAGCACATCAAGCCGGGCGACAAGGTACTGGTCGGCAAGAAGCCCACCGGCACCCTGCTGATCAGCGACCTGCATCCCGGCAGGAACCTGTACCTGCTGGGCACCGGCACCGGCCTGGCGCCGTGGCTGTCGGTCATCAAGGACCCGGAAACCTACGAGCGCTTCGAGAAGGTGATCCTGTGCCACGGCGTGCGCTACGAAAAGGACCTGGCCTACCGCGATTACTTCGAGAGGGAACTGCGTGAGCACGAGTTCCTCGGCGAGATGATCGGCGACAAGCTGCTGTACTACCCGGCCGTCACCCGCGAGCCGTTCGCCAACCAGGGCCGCCTGACCCAGCTGATGGAGAGCGGCGAGATGCAGCGCACCCTCGGCCTGCCGGAACTGAGCCCGGAAAACGACCGCGCGATGATCTGCGGCAGCCCGCAGATGCTGGCCGACCTTCGCACCGTGCTCGATGCCCGGGGTTTCCAGGTTTCGCCGCGCATCGGCCAACCGGGCCACTACGTGTTCGAGCGCGCGTTCGTCGAGAAATAGCCCATCGCATCTGTAGAGCCGAGCCCGCGCTCGGAGTCAGCCGGAAAAGCAGCCGAGCGTGGGCTCGGCTCTACAGCAGCGCTTCGATCGCGCTGCGCAACTGCTCCGGCCTGGTGGTGGGCGCATGCCGCGACACCACCTGCCCCTGGCGATCGACCAGGAACTTGCTGAAATTCCACTTGATGCGGGCACTGCCGAGCAGGCCACGCTTTTCGTGCGTCATCCAGGCCCACAACGGATCAGCGCCCTCGCCGTTGACCTCGATCTTCTCCGACAGCGGAAAGCTGACCGGATAGTCCAGCGAACAGAACTGGCGGATCTGCGCCGCGTCCCCCGGCTCCTGCGCACCGAACTGGTTGCACGGGAAGCCGATCACCACCAGGCCGCGCTCGCGGTAGTCCTGCCACAACTGTTCCAGGCCGGTGTACTGCGGGGTGAAGCCACAGCGGCTGGCGACGTTCACCAGCAGCAACGGGTGGCCCTGATAACGGGCCAGCGCCTGCGGCTGGCCGTCGAGGTCACGGAAGCTGAAATCGTAGGCGCTGGTCATGATGGCGGGCCGTGGGCGGTGAATGCATGGTACCCGCGCCCGGAGCCGGCAACATGCCTTTTGACACAAGTGCGGACGCCGCCGGCCGGGTTACCCTCGGGCCCTTGTTTGCCTTACCGGAGTCCCTGCCTTGACCACCCGCCTTGCCCTTGCCGTGGCCATGTCCCTCGGCCTTGCCCTGCCCGCCTTCTCGGCCAGCGCCGTCACCCCGTCTGCCAGCACCCATGCCCAGCAGGCCAATCCGTTCTTCGCCGAAAGCCCGCTGCCCCTGCATTATCCGCAGTTCGACAGGATCAAGGACAGCGACTTCGCCCCGGCCTTCGACGCCGGCATGGCGCAGCAGCTGAAGGAAGTGGAGGCCATCGCCAACAACAAGGCCAAGCCGACCTTCGACAACACCATCATCGCCCTGGAAAAGAGCGGTGACATCCTCGACCGCGCGACCACCGTGTTCTTCAGCCTGGTCGGCGCCGATACCAACGACACCCGCAAGAAGCTGCAGGCCGACTACTCGGCGAAGTTCGCCGCGCACAGCGATGCGATCGCGCTGAACGGCAAGCTGTTCGCCCGCATCCAGGCGCTGTATGACACCCGCAGCCAGCTGGGCCTGGACGCCGAAGGCGTGCGCCTGGTCGAGAAGTACTACGACAACTACGTGCGCGCAGGCGCCAAGCTGTCCGAGGCCGACAAGGCCAAGCTGAAGGAGATGAACGCCGAGCTGGCCAACCTGGGCACCAAGTTCAGCCAGAACGTGCAGTCGGAAGTGAACGCTTCGGCAATCACCGTCGACGACGTCAAGGCGCTGGACGGCCTGTCCAAGGAGCAGATCGCCGCCGCCGCCGAAGCCGCCAAGGCCCGCGGCCAGGACGGCAAGTACGTGATCACCCTGCTCAACACCACCGGCCAGCCGCCGCTGACCAACCTGGCCAACCGCGCCCTGCGCCAGAAGATCTACGAAGCGTCGGTCAGCCGTGGCAGCCGTGGCGGTGAGTTCGACAACACCGCGCTGGTCTCGCGCATCATGCAGCTGCGTGCCGACAAGGCCAAGCTGATGGGCTTCCCGAACTTCGCCGCCTACAACCTGACCAACCAGACCGCCAAGACCCCCGAAGCGGTCAACGCAATGCTGGGCAAGCTGGCCCCGGCCGCGGTGGCCAACGCCAAGCGTGAAGCCGCCGACCTGCAGGCGATGATCGACCAGGAACAGAAGGCCGCCGGCAAGCCGACGTTCAAGCTGGAACCGTGGGACTGGGCCTTCTACAGCGAGAAGGTGCGCCAGGCCAAGTACAACTTCGACGAGTCGCAGCTGAAGCCGTACTTCGAAATGAAGAACGTGCTGGAGAACGGCGTGTTCTACGCCGCGGGCGAGGAATTCGGCCTGACCTTCAAGCAGCGCACCGACCTGCCGGTCTACCACGATGACGTCACCGTCTACGACGTGTTCGACGCCGACGGCAGCCAGCTGGCGATCTTCATCTTCGACCCGTATGCACGCGCCTCCAAGCGCGGTGGTGCGTGGATGAACTCCTACGTCTCGCAGTCCAAGCTGACCGGCTTCAAGCCGGTGGTCGCCAACCACCTGAACATTCCGAAGCCGCCGGCCGGCCAGCCGACCCTGCTGACCTGGGACGAGGTGAACACCACCTTCCACGAGTTCGGCCACGCCCTGCACGGCATGTTCTCCAACGTGAAGTACCCGTACTTCTCGGGCACCTCGGTGCCGCGTGACTTCGTCGAGTTCCCCTCCCAGGTCAACGAGATGTGGTCGGACAACCCGGTCATCCTGAAGAACTACGCCAAGCACTACCAGAACGGTTCGGCGATGCCGCAGGCGCTGCTGGACAAGGTGCTGGCGGCTGCCAAGTTCAACCAGGGCTTCGCCACCACCGAATACCTGGGCGCGGCGATGCTGGACCAGAACTGGCACCAGATCGGCCCGGACCAGGTGCCGGCGGCCAAGGACGTGATGGCCTTCGAGCGCGCCGCGCTGGAAAAGGACGGCATCTACTACGCGCCGGTTCCGCCGCGTTACAAGACCCCGTACTTCAGCCACATCATGGGCGGCTACTCGGCCGGCTACTACGCCTACATCTGGTCGGAAGTGCTCGATGCCAACACCCAGAAGTGGTTCAAGGACAATGGCGGCCTGAGCCGCAAGAACGGCGACCACTTCCGCGCCACGCTGCTGTCCAAGGGCGGCAGCGTCGACGCGATGCAGCTGTTCCGCGATTTCGCCGGCCACGAGCCGCAGATCGAACCGCTGCTGGAAAAGCGTGGCCTGACCGGCGCCGGCAACTGATCACCTGCGCGGTAGCGTGAAACGAAAACCGCCCGGGAGACCGGGCGGTTTTTTTCGTTGAGGTCATCGCCGGAACAATCGTTCCCACCATCGTTTCTGCGTGTTTGCCGCCGGAGCCGTATCCGTATCCAGGGTTTCCGGCACGAACTGCGCCAGCTGCGCCGCGACGGCCTCTGCGTACAGCAACGCGCCATCGGGGGCGCAGTTGAGCAGATTGCTCATGCTGGTCGATGCGTTGAGGTCCATCGGATTCGGCTCGACCACCTCGCTTGCTTCCAGCAATCCGCATCCCTTGCCGATGGCATCATCGACAACGCTCCAGAACACGGCCAGTCGACCATCGGAGAACAGCTCGTGCAGACGCGCGCGCAGGTCATTGTTCCCGGCGTAGTCCGCGCGCATCTGCTTCAGCCGGTCATGCGTGATGAACACACCACCACCGTAGTTTTCGCGCAGGTGGTTGCCTGCAGCGGCGTCCGCCCACTGTGGCGGCACCAGTTGCCGCCAGTCCGCGAAATAGCGGGCAACCACCGGATCGTCGATGAAGAACGAAAGGGCGCTCCCGCGAAGATAGTGATACCGGCGCAGGTGACCGGCCACGATCGCCAGGTACAAAGCATGCCCCTTCTCGAAGGGCACGTCTGCGCTGATCGAGCGAGCCTCGTCGATGCGTTCCTGCAGCTGCTCCATGTAGAACGGCTCGATCCGGAATTGCTGCTGCAGCGGCTCAACCAGCGTCGCGTCCTCCAGCGCACGGAAATAGAGGCCACGGATTTCCGAGTCCGCGACTGGATGGTAGGTGATGTCCCAACCCATGCTGCAACGCCTTCAGGAATGCGGTAATGCCGCCGACCCAACAGCTTAGCGTCGTCGGCACCCTTGCGGAGAGCAGACCGTGCAATACCCGTAGTCAACGTCAATGAGTGTCGTATCAGGCCTGATCTATCCCTCTCTCCCGACGCAACACTACCGTGGCGCCACGTACCCGCCCGGCACGCCTTCCGGCGACAGCACCAGCTGCCACAGCTGCGCGTGCCGGCAGCGGAAGGTGGCCATCGACCCGGCCAGGTAGAAGCGCCACATGCGGCGGAAGTGCTCGTCGTAGCGCGCATCCAGCCGTGGCCACGCCGCCTCTACGTTGCGCCGCCAGGCCTGCAGGGTCAGGTCGTAGTCGGTGCCGAAGTTGTGCCAGTCCTCCAGTACGAAACGGCCTTCGAACGCCCGGGTGATCTGCACCGCCGACGGCAGCATCGAGTTGGGGAAGATGTAGCGCGCGATCCACGGATCGGTGCGATGCCGGGAGATGTTGGTGCCGATGCTGTGCAACAGCAGCAGGCCGCGCGGCGACAGGCAGCGCTTGGCCACCTCGAAGAAGCCCGCGTAGTTCTTGTCACCGACGTGCTCGAACATGCCGATCGAGAAAATCGCATCGAACGGTTCGTCCAGCTCGCGGTAGTCCTGCAATCGGATCTCGATCGGCAGGCCCGCGCACAGGTTCCGCGCGAACTCGGCCTGCTCCTGCGAAATCGTCACGCCGACGCCGCTGACACCGTAGCGCTCAACGGCGAACTTCAGCGCTTCACCCCAACCGCAGCCGATGTCCAGCACGCGCTGGCCCGGGCGCAGGCCCAGCTTGCGGCAGACCAGGTCGAGCTTGGCTTCCTGTGCGGCGTCGAGATCATCGGCGTTGCGCCAATAGCCACAGCTGTAGACCAGGCGCTGACCGAGCATGGCCTGGTAGAGATCGTTGCCCAGGTCGTAATGACGGCGCCCGACCTCGTAGCTGCCCTGCCCCGCCTGCAGGTTGAACAGGCGCGCCTTCAGCGCATCGGCCACTTCGCGCCAGCCGTGCACCCGTTCATCCAGGTGCGCCTGCATCAGGTGGACGAGGAATTCATCCAGGACGTTCGCATCCCACCACCCTTCCATGTAGCTCTCGCCCAGGCCGAGCGAGCCGTGGCCCATGACCCGCGCGAAAAAGCGCGGGTCATGCACCTGGATGTCCTGTGGCTGGGTACCGCCGATGCGGACCCCGGCTTCGTGGAGCAGGCCGGCGACCCGCTCCTGCAACCCTGTATCCACGCCACCTCCTCGACTGCGGTCAACCGCGTGCGAACAGCTCCACGTAGTCCTTGGCCACGTGCGGCAACAGCACCGCCGCCGGTACATCGGCGGTCTGGGTGCCGTCCGAGTATGGACCCACCTGGTACGGAGGGAAAACAAACCGCAGCGCGGTGATCTGCCCCTTGTCGTCGGTCAGTGGCTGGAACTGGCTGAAATTGTCGGCCTGCGGGCCAGTACCGTCGGCGATCATGCGCGATGCGTTGCGCAGCGATTCCTGCAGTTGGGCCGGGTCCATGTCCTCGCCGCTGAGCCGCGTGGCCACGCGTTCGCGCAGCTGGTCGGAGACGAAATCGCTGATTGCCTTCCAGCCCTTGGCATCGGTCACCAGCTTGTCGGCACTGAGCATCTGCTGCTGCTGCGGCAGCCATACGAAGCGCGCCACCAGCGGTTCGCCATGGGCGCCACCGGTGTAGCGGCTGCCATCGGCACTGACCACCACCAGCTGCGGGGTTTCCAGCAGCTTCTCGAAGCTCAACGACAGCTCGTAGGGCATGGCCGGCTTGTCATTGCCCAGCCCGTCCAGCGCCTGCTGCAGGTCACTGCGTGCACTCGTCGCATAACTCTGCAGCGCGCGCGCCAGGCCGGGGTAGCGGTCGATACCGGCCGGGTAGCTGATGCCCACCACTTCGCGCTCGTTGTTTTCGATCACGTCGCGCAGGTCCAGCGGCGCTTCCGTGGCCGGCGTCTCGCCGGCGGCGGTGGCTTCGGCGGCGGGCGCCGCGTCGGTTACCGGCGCCGGCTCGCTTTCACGCTGGCAACCGGCCAGCAACAGCACGCCCACCACGCCGGCCAGCACGCTGCCGTGCAGTGGCCGGTTGTTTCCAATCTTCATCGGGATCCCCTGTTCATGTTTGTACATCATCGCCTGCCATGGCTGAAGCGTGGCCCGCTGGCATTCAGCCAACGAGCAGGTCGTGGTACTCCTCGTGCCGCTGCAGGAAGGCCTCGGCGTAGGAACATGCCGGCACCACCTTGTACTTCTGCTCGCGGGCGAAACGCAGTGCCACGCGGGTGAGTTCACCGGCGATGCCACGGCCGGCGATCGGCTCAGGCACCTCGGTGTGGGTGATGACCATGCGCTTGCGCTTGATCTGGTAGTCCAGCACCGCCAGCTGTCCTCGCACACGGGCGGTGAAGCGGTGGTTGGCCAGATCGTGTTCGACCTCGTAGGCCAGACCGGGGGGCGTGACCGAAGCCATGGAACTGTCTCCTGCGGCGACTGCGTGGATGGTGCGCAGCCGGGCGCCATGATCGCGTGAAGCCTGAACAGGGGCAAGTCCAGTCCATTCACGTCAGTTTTCGCCCTCAAGCTGGAGGGGCGCCGGCCGCTATCGCCTATGGCGGGGTACGGCCAGGCTGGCACGACCCTTGCGACCGTTGATCATGCGCACCACCGTGGAGGCTCCCATGCACGCCAGCGATTCCCATTCCGATACCGACCGCGCCCTGCTGGAGGGCCTGCTGCAACTGGCGGTGGAAGGGCAGACCGAGGATCAGGATTTCCAGCGCATCGGCGAGGAAGTATTCGCCCGCCTGCTGGATACCTACGGCCACACGACCCAGGCCTGAAACCGGATACGCCGGGGCCGGATCCACAGGATCCGCCCCCGGCACGCTTCAGCCGCCCAGGCGGAAGGTCGGGTTGGCGGTG
>NZ_JBHHMJ010000255.1:0-375 GCF_042136455.1 Stenotrophomonas sp. 3diitr2024 | reverse complement strand
CGACGATGGAGAATGCAAGCAGGTTCGAGCGCATGGAGCGGCCCCTGGTAGTGGAACCCTCGATTGTAGCCCGCCGCCCTGCCCCGGCCCGAACCCCGGAAGTCATGGGCCTGCTTCTTGCTCTGCGCACATCGGCCGCGTCGCCGCGCAGTCCGGTGCCGACCTGCGGCTGTCGATCGACGCCGACCTGCAGCGCGCGATGGTGGCCGCGTTCGGCGACCAGGAGGGTTCGGCAGTGGCGATGGAGGCGGCCCTGCTGGCGCTGCCGCCGGCCTTTGGCGAGATCGACCTGCTGGTCAACAACGCTGGCCTGGCGCAGGGCACCGCGCCGGCACAGAGCGCCACGCTGTCGGACTGGACCACGATGATCGACAC
>NZ_JBHHMJ010000278.1:0-313 GCF_042136455.1 Stenotrophomonas sp. 3diitr2024 | reverse complement strand
GCCATCCACGCTGCTGCCACCCATGCGGTCCTCATCCTTGAAGCCATCCCAGCGCAGTCCGGCCAGCACATGCCAGCGGGTGCCCAGTGCCAGCTCATCCTGCAGATAGCCGCCGTAGATCATCCGCGCACCGTCAAACGGCATCGGATTCTTCGTTGGATCAAACCGCGGGTCTTCCATCATCTTCTTCATACCGGCGTCGCGGGTCGGGCACTGGATGGACTGCGGTTTTGCCGATCGGGTCAGTCTTGGCGCGCTGCTGTTGATGCTGGTTGCGTGGTGGCCCCTGCTGGGCCTGCCGCAGTCGCTGTCG
>NZ_JBHHMJ010000274.1:0-326 GCF_042136455.1 Stenotrophomonas sp. 3diitr2024 | reverse complement strand
TGACAGGAGCAAACCTGGCGTATGCGACGAGGTAAAGGTCCACGTGCGCTGGCCGGACGGCCGGCAGGCAACCGTCTGCTTCTCGGAAGCCTACGGGTGCTCGGCGCTCATGAACTTCAAACACAGCTCCTAATAAGACTTCCTTGCTTTCAGCGGCCATTTTTGTAATCTCCACTGAACCTTTGTCTAACTGTTCGTTCTCTACTTTCAATGATAAGAAGGCGTTCAACGCGCTCAGCGCGGAACAGCGCGATGCGGTGCTGACGGCAAACAGCCAAGCTTATAACGATGCGAAGAAGTGGGGTGATGGCGGTGAGTACAGTCGT
>NZ_JBHHMJ010000269.1:0-3018 GCF_042136455.1 Stenotrophomonas sp. 3diitr2024 | reverse complement strand
AGCCGAGCCCATGCTCGGCTTATCCAGCAGGAGGGGATCTCGCCAGGAGCAGCCGAGCATGGGCTCGGCTCTACACGAGCACGCTAGCTGATCAGCGGGACTTCAACGCCTTCAACAAGGCGCTGTTGAACTGCTTCGGGTCCTGCACCTGCGGCGAATGGCCCAGTTCGGCGAACTCGACCAGCGTCGCGCCGGGAATCGCTGCCGCCGCTGCCTTGCCGAGTGCCGGATAGTTGCCCAGCGTCGCCTTCACCGCAGGCGGCGCCAGGTCGCGGCCGATCGCGGTGCGGTCCCTTTGGCCGATGAACAGCGTGGTCGGCACCTGCAGGTTCTTCAGTTCGTAAACCACTGGCTGGTTGAACACCATGTCCGACGCCAGTGCCTGGCTCCATGCAACGGCCTGCTTGCCGGGCCCTTCGTACATGCCTGACTGCATCCGCGCCCAGGGTTCGTAGGCCGGCTTCCATTTGCCGTCGTAGTACACATCCAGCTGGTAGCGGCGGATGCTGTCGTAGCTGATGTTCATTTCACCGGCATACCACGCGTCGACGCTGCGCCAGGGCACGCCCAGCGCTTTCCAGTCTTCCAGTCCGATCGGGTTGACCAGCGACAGGCTGCGCAGGTCCTGCGGGTACATCAGCGCGTAGCGCACGGCCAGCATGCCGCCCATCGAATGCCCGACCAGGTGCACCGGCACGTCGCCCAGTTGCAGCTGCTGCAGCAGGGCATGGGTATTGGCTGCCAGCTGTGCGAACGTGTACTGGTAGCGCTCGGGCTTGCTGGATTTGCAGAAGCCGACCTGGTCCGGAGCGATCACCCGATAGCCGGCGGCAACCAGCGGCTTGATCGATTCCTTCCAGGTGGCCGCACAGAAGTTCTTGCCGTGCAGCAGCACTACCACGCCGATGGGTGCCTTCTTCGGCGCGATGTCCAGGTAGGCCATCTCCAGCGGCTGCCGCTGCGATTCCAGCGCGAAGGTCTTGACCGGATAGCCGTAGTCGAAGCCCTCAAGCCGCGGCCCGTAGGTGGGGGCGGCCAGGGTGGTCAGCGGAAGGCAGGCAAGCAGGGCGGCAGCGATCACGCGCATGGGGCAATCCGGGGTGGGGGAGCCCCGAGCCTAACCGGAACGCGGTGACGGTGTCGTCCGACCGGCCAGGGATAACGGGGTAGAGTCGACTGTCAGTCGACTGCTCTTCGATCAGACCGCGAAAATCCCGCGCTGCACGCGATAGTCGACCAGCGGTCGACTCTACCCAGGGTCATCAGCACTCGATGACGTTCACCGCCAGGCCACCGCGGCTGGTTTCCTTGTACTTGTCCTGCATGTCGCGGCCGGTATCGCGCATGGTCTTGATTACCTTGTCCAGCGACACCTTGTGCTTGCCGTCGCCACGCATCGCCATGCGCGAGGCATTGATCGCCTTCACCGCGCCCATCGCGTTGCGTTCGATGCAGGGAATCTGCACCAGGCCACCGATCGGGTCGCAGGTCAGGCCCAGGTTGTGTTCCATGCCGATTTCCGCGGCGTTCTCGATCTGGCTGGGGTTGCCGCCCAGTGCCGCGACCAGGCCACCGGCCGCCATCGAGCAGGCCACGCCAACCTCGCCCTGGCAGCCCACTTCGGCGCCGGAAATCGAGGCGTTTTCCTTGTAGAGGATGCCGATCGCCGCCGAGGTCAGCAGGAAGTCGAACACGCGCTGTTCGTTCGCGCCCGGGCAGAAGCGATCGAAGTAGTGCAGCACCGCCGGCAGCACACCGGCCGCACCGTTGGTCGGCGCAGTCACCACGCGGCCACCGGCAGCGTTCTCCTCGTTCACTGCCAGTGCGTACAGGTTGACCCAGTCCAGCGTGGTCAGCGGGTCGCGCATCGCCGCTTCCGGCTTCGACGACAGTTCGCGGTACAACGCCGGCGCACGACGGCCCACCTTCAGGCCACCCGGCAGCACGCCTTCCTCGCGGATGCCGCGCGCCACGCACGACTGCATCGCACTCCAGATCTCGCGCAGCCGCGCGCGGATCTCGTCTTCGCTGCGCCAGCACTTCTCGTTCTCGAACATCAGCTGGGCAATGCTCAGGCCGCTGCGCGCGGTCTGCGCCAGCAGCTCGTCGCCGCTCTTGAACGGGTAGGGCAGCGGGGTCTCGTCGGGCACGATGCGATCATCGGCCGCGTCGTCCTGGTTGACCACGAAGCCGCCGCCGACTGAATAATAGTCGCGGGTGGCGATCACTTCGTCGTCGGCGTTGTAGGCAGTGAAGCGCATGCCGTTGGTGTGGTAGGGCAGCTTCTGGCGCTTGTTCATGCCGAGGTCGCGCTTCTCGTCGAAGGCGATCTCGTGCTGGCCCATCAGCTGGATGCGCTTGCTGCTGCGGATGCGCTCCAGCGTGGCCGGAATGATGTCTGGATCGATCAGGTTCGGCCGCTGGCCTTCCAGGCCCAGCAGGATCGCCTTGTCGGTGCCGTGGCCGCGGCCGGTCAGTGCCAGCGAGCCATAGACATCGGCGCGGATGCGCGAGACCTCGTGCAGGCGGCCCGGGTCGAGCAGCCAGCGATGGATGAATCGCTCGGCGGCCTTCATCGGCCCGACGGTGTGCGAGGAACTCGGGCCAATGCCGATCTTGAAAACGTCGAACGTGCTGACAGCCATGGTTGCCGTACTGCGGGTACCGGAAGAGATCGCTATTCTAGCGGTTCACGCCGCACTTCCATGGCTGCGGCGCAGCATTTCCGCCACGGGAGCCCGGCCGGTGTTGACCCTTATCCAACGTGACGATTGCCACCTGTGCGACATGGCCCTGGCCGAGCTGGCCAGGGCACGGGCGCCGGAGTTTGAATCGGTGTTCCTGGACGACCAGCCGGCGCTGGAAGCGCGCTATGGCACGCGGGTGCCGGTGCTGCGTGACGAGCGCGGCGACCGCGAGCTGGACTGGCCGTTCGACGCGGCCACGGTTCAGGCGTGGTTGGCCGTCGATCGGTAGTGCCGGCCGCTGGCCGGCAACCCCTCTGTTCCGGGTGATGCC
>NZ_JBHHMJ010000245.1:0-1354 GCF_042136455.1 Stenotrophomonas sp. 3diitr2024 | reverse complement strand
AGCCGAGCCCATGCTGGGCTTCGGGGATGCAGCCCAGCATGGCTCGGCTCTACACAACATGGCCCGCAGCCGTCACCATGGCGGGCCCGCTTTCTGTCATGGATGGTTGCAGTGCTGAGTACGATCGGTTTGTTGATGGGCCTGTATGTGGCCTGGCGCCTGTTCTGGCCGCTGCGCATGCCCATCGGGTTAAAGGTCGTGCTGTCGCTGCTGATGGTGGCTGTGGCCGTGCAGCTGCGCATCGTGGCGACCTTTTGGGGCACGATGGCGTCGCCGGAAATTCCGAAACTGGCCATCGCCACGCTGGCCACCGGCTCCACGGCGGTACTGCTGCTGGCATTGGTGATGCTGGTACTGGACGCCGGCCTGCTGGTTTCGCGCCTGCTGCGTTGGCCGCGCATGGTATCGGCCCTGCGTGCACCGCAGCTGCGGCCGGCGGCCGGCGTGCTGGCCCTGCTGGTCAGTGGCTATGGTGTCAGCCAGGGCATGGCAGTGCCCCAGCCGCGGCAGATCGAGGTGAGCATTGCCGGGCTGCCAGCGGCGTTCGACGGCTATCGCGTGCTGCAGCTGACCGACATCCATGCCAGCCGCCTGCTGACCGGTGACTGGGTGCGCAGGGTGGTGGACCAGGGCAACGCGCTGAAGCCGGACCTGATCGTGATCACCGGTGATCTGATCGACGGCAGTGTCGAGGCCCGTCGCGACGACGCGCGTCCTCTGGCCGATCTGCGGGCGCCGGACGGTGTCGTTGCCATTACCGGCAACCACGAGTATTACGCGCAGTACCAGGCATGGATGCAGGCGTTCCGCGCGCTGCACATGCAGGTGCTGGAGAACAGTCATTTGCAGGTACGACGCGGCGATGCGGCGCTCACCATCGCCGGTGTCACCGACCCGGTGGCGGCACGCTACGGCCTGCCGCTGCCGGATCTCCAGGCTGCACTGGAGGGTGCCGATCCGTCCGCGCCGGTGATCCTGCTCGATCATCGCCCGCGCAATGCACGCGAGGCGGCGGCGCGTGGGGTGAAGCTGCAGCTGTCCGGGCACACTCACGGTGGGCAGATCATCGGCATGGACCAGCTGGTGAAGCGCGCCAATGGCGGTTTTGTCTCCGGCCGCTATGACGTGGATGGGATGACGCTGTACGTGGGCAACGGTGCGGGCCTCTGGGCCGGTTTCCCGGCGCGCATCGGCGTGCCGTCGGAGATCACCCTGGTGACATTGCGCCGCGCGCCGTGACCTGAAGTGGGGCAGGTTCCTTTGCGCAGGGAGTTCGCTGCCTATCGCGCTGGGATCCCTCTGTAGAGCCGAGCCCATGCTCGGCTGAACCAGAGAGGCAGCCGAGCATGGGCTC
>NZ_JBHHMJ010000226.1:0-329 GCF_042136455.1 Stenotrophomonas sp. 3diitr2024 | reverse complement strand
TTCATCGCATGCTCACGGTTTTTAATTTGAGAACGCTCCGACTGACATGTTACAACCGTATTTGTCGGTGTATGTGTAATACGAACTGCTGAATCTGTCGTATTTACGTGCTGTCCACCGCGATGCTGGCGCTGGGCGCGCGGCTGCTGGCGCTGACCTGGCTGGGCGAATCGGGACATCGCGGTGCAGGTGCCGTGTTGCTGCTGGCCGCGCTGTTGCTGGCGTTGCGGTCCCAACGATAGGCCAGGTGCGCGTCGACCAGGGTGTAGCCGTTGCTCGGCTCCTCGTTCTGCGCGACGTCCTTCTGGCGGCTGTAACGCACCGCACCG
>NZ_JBHHMJ010000241.1:0-5028 GCF_042136455.1 Stenotrophomonas sp. 3diitr2024 | reverse complement strand
CCGACGCCGCCCCGATGGGCGGCGTCTTCCTTTGCAGGTTTTACTGGTGGGTGCCGGAATTGTGTGGGTGCCGCCCGTTGGTCGGCACACCTTCAGTTCTTACACATCCTCGGCGTCCTCCACATCCGGCCGGATCTGGCTGATCCGCGCGGCACCGGGGCCGGTGAACGAGATCAGCTGGTCGCCACGCAGCACCATGCGGCCCACGTGGCGATCGATGCCATCGTAGGAATACTCGAACTTGAAGGTGCGCTCGAAACCGAGCCGGCCATCCTCGCCACGCGACAGTCGCAGGCCGGTGGCGTGCACCGCCTGGTCCAGCCACTGCACGTCGGCGGCGCGGCAGGCATTGCGTCCCAGCTCGACCGCGCGCTCGGCGGCCGAGCGTGCGGCGTTCCAGAAGAAGTAGATGATTCCGCCGGCAATCAACAACAGCAGCAGGGTAGGCATGGCGTCAGCCGTCAGAGGTCGATCCGGCAAAGATGGCGGCGAACGTGCGCTGGATCAAGCACGGGTATCACCGCCTCGGCGGTGGCTGGCCCGTCGTCGGCGCTGCGGGCGCGTTGGCCGGTACGGCCTGCATCGGCGCTGCGGAGGGTGACGGCATCACCAATGGCGCAGTCGCGGTCAGCTGCAGCAGCGCTGCCCAGTCCTGGCGGTTGAAGCTGCATTCGTCCTCGCGGCCCGGCGTGCAGCTGGGGTCGATGCCGGTGCTGTTGCGTTCGCGTGCCGGGGGCAGCTTGATCAGCCCGGTGCGGTCCAGCGGCAGCAACCGCATCGCCACGGTGTTCATCACGTTGCCACCGACCAGGTACAGGGTCTGGTCGCCTCCCAGGTTGGCAGCCACCACCACTTCGCAATGCGATTTCCAGTGGCCCACCGAACCGTTGCCCAGCGCCTGCACCAGCCCGCTGTAGCTGAGCGTCGTGCTGCGGTCGCGCAGGAAGCACAACAGGTCGCCCGGTGCGGGCTTTGCGGTCGCGGGATCGACCAGCCGGTACGGCACGCCCGAGGGGCCGCCCTGGTACGCGGCACGGATGTAGTCGATGTGGCGCGGCGACGTGTTGAAGCCGGGAACGCCGGCCTGCACCATCACCCAGGAAATGAAAGCGGCCGACCACGGGTTGTCGATCAGGAACGCGCGGCAGTCGCTGTCGGTGTAGCGCGTGCCCAGTGGTGCCAGACAGCTGCTGGCGCCGGCGATGCTGCCCATCGCGTTGAGCGTGCCGCTGTTGCGCCAGTAGCCGGCCACGCGCTGCCAGGCGATCAGGCCGTTGTCGGCCAGGTGATCGCTTTCGGCTTCGGTGACGCTGAGGCTGGCGGCGCGGCCATCGCGATCGATGAAGGGCCGGAACCACAACCGGTGCTCGTTGCAGGCGGTATTGCGGATGGCCACCGCCAATGGGCTCAGGCCGAAGCGGGGAGGGACATCGCAGGCTTCAGCGGCTGCGGCGGACAAGGGGGCTGCCGCGAGCAGCAGACAGGCAGGCAAGAGCATCCGGCGCATGCGCGGCTCCTGTGGGGGATGCCCGCAGCGTCGCAGAGGCTGGCGTAGCCGAGCCGTGAAGGCGCCCGGGTCGTGTAGAGCCGAGCCTACACTCGGCTCATCGCGCAAAGCGGGTGCCGGGCGCGCCGCAGATCGAGAAGCAGCCGAGCGTGGGCTCGGCTCTACAAGGTCCCGTAGGCCTCAAGCCGGCGGCGGGCCCAGCTTCAACGACAGATCGATGGCCTGCACATGCTTGGTCAGTCCGCCGATGGAGATGCAATCGACGCCATCCTCAGCGATCGAGCGCAGGCCGCCCAGGCCGACGCTGCCGGAGACTTCCAGCGGAATGCGTCCGGCGGTGATGCGCACCGCCTCGCGGCGCAGGTCGGGACTGAAGTCATCCAGCAGGATGCGTTCGCAACCGGCTTCGAGCGCCTGGCGCAGCTGTGCCAGGTCTTCGACCTCGACCACCAGTGGCAGCGCAGGCCACTGCCGGCGTGCGGCGGCCACCGCCGCGGCCAGCGAACCGGCGGCGCGGATGTGGTTCTCTTTCAGCATCACCGTGTCGTACAGGCCGAAGCGGTGGTTCTCGCCGCCGCCGCAGCGCACCGCGTACTTCTGCGCCAGGCGCAGGCCGGGCAGGGTCTTGCGGGTGTCGAGGATGCGGGTACCGGTACCGGCCACCGCGGCCACGTAGCGGGCAGTGGTGGTCGCGGTGCCGGACAGCGTCTGCAGGAAGTTCAGCGAAGTGCGCTCGGCACTGACCAGGCTGCGGCTGCGCCCGTGCAGCAGGGCCAGCACGGTGCCGGCGGTGACGGCATCGCCTTCGGCGATGTGCCATTCAATGCGCACGTCAGGGTCGAGCGCGCGATGGGTAGCGTCGAACCAGGGGCGCCCGGCGATCACCGCATCCTGCTTGCACAGCAGGTAGGCGCTGTCGGCCTGGTCGGGGAGCAGGGCGGCGGTGACATCACCGCTGCCCAGGTCCTCGGCCAGCGCGCGCGCGACATCGGCGGCGACAATGGCCGCATCCGGCGTCGGCAGCGTGCTCATGCCGCCGGGAAGTCGGCGATCTGGACGGTCGGAATGGCTTCCTCGGCCAGCAGCACCGGGATGCCGTCGTCGACGCGGAACACCTGCTTGCGGTCACGGGTGACCAGCGCCTCGCGCAGCGGCTGCGCCAGCGGGTTGCCATCGGCCTTGGTCACCGTGCCGGCGGAAATGGCCTTGTTGAGGGCTTCCAGGCCCTTGCCATCCAGCAGGGACAGGGGCTGGCGGGTGTCCGGGGACACCAGCAGGTCGAGCAGCTTGCGATCCATGGTTCTTCGTCTTGCGTGGAAGACGGCTAGAATACGTCTTTAAGGCAGGTGACGGCCAATGACCCCCAACCCGATCGCGCCGCTTGTCGGCATCGTCATGGGTTCCCGTTCCGACTGGGAAACCATGCAGCACGCCGCCCAGAAGCTTGAAGCCCTGGGTGTTCCGTTCGAAGTGAAGGTGGTGTCCGCGCATCGGACGCCGGATGTGTTGTTCAGTTACGCCGAGCAGGCGGGCCCGCGTGGCCTGCGCGCGATCATCGCCGGTGCCGGCGGGGCCGCGCACCTGCCGGGCATGATCGCGGCCAAGACCGCCGTGCCGGTGCTGGGCGTGCCGGTGCAGTCCAAGGCCCTCAACGGAATGGATTCCCTGCTGTCGATCGTGCAGATGCCGGCCGGCATCCCGGTCGCCACCTTCGCCATCGGCAACGCCGGCGCCTCCAACGCCGCGCTGTTCGCGGCGGCGATGCTGGCCAGCGACCAGCCGGCGATCGGCCAGGCGCTCGATGCCTTCCGTGCACGCCAGACCGAAGACGTGATGGCCCACGACGATCCGCGCCAATGAGCCTGACTGTCGGCATCCTGGGCGGCGGCCAGCTCGCCCGCATGATGGTCCTGGCCGGTGCGCCGCTGGGGCTGCGCTTCGAACTGTACGACCCGGCCGCCGACGCCTGCAGCGGCCCGCTGGCGCCGCTCACCGTGGGCGCCTTCGACGACCGCCAGGCCTTGGCGGACTTCGCCGCCAAGGTCGATGTGGTCACCTTCGATTTCGAGAACGTGCCTGCCGACAGTGCACAGTTCCTGGCCGACCGCGTGCCGGTCTATCCGCCGCCGGCCGCGCTGGCGATGGCCCAGGACCGGTTGAGCGAGAAGACCCTGTTCCAGCAGCTGGGTATTCCGCTGCCGGCCTTCGCCGACATCCGCAGCCGCGACGAGCTGGCGGCGAAGGTGGCTGAGTTCGGCCTGCCGTGCATCCTCAAGACCCGCCGCCTCGGCTACGACGGCAAGGGTCAGTTCCGCCTGCGCAGCGAAGCCGACATCGACGCCGCATGGGATGCGCTCGGTGCCCAGGTGGAGCGCACCGGACTGATCCTGGAAGGCTTCGTGGCCTTCCAGCGCGAGGTCAGCGTAGTGGCCGTGCGTGGCCGCGATGGCAGCTTCGAAGCCTGGCCGGTCACCGGCAACTGGCATGTCGACGGCGTGCTGTCGGCCAGCGTGGCACCGGCGGTGCTGTCCGACGCCGAGCAGCAGGCAGCGATCGGCTATGCCCGCCGCGTCGCCGAGCACCTGCAGTATGTGGGCGTGTTCGCACTGGAGCTGTTCTGTCGCGACGGCGAACTGCTGGCCAACGAGATGGCACCGCGCGTGCACAACTCCGGCCACTGGACCATCGAAGGCAGCGAGACCTCGCAGTTCGAGAACCATCTGCGTGCGGTGCTGGGCCTGCCGCTGGGCAGCACCCGCATGCTCGGCCATGCCTGCATGCTGAACTGGCTGGGCGCGATGCCCGATCCGGCGCCGGTGCTGGGTCAGGCCAGTGGCCATTGGCACGACTACGGCAAGGAGCCGCGCGAAGGTCGCAAGGTCGGCCACGCCACGTTGCGCGACGATGATGCCGCTGCATTGGCCGATGCGCTGGACCAGGTCGGCCTGGAGCTGGACCGCCAGGCCCAGGTGGCGCCGGCAGTGCACGCGCTGCGCAACCGCTGAGCCCGGGCGTGCCGGCCAATGGCCGGCACAACCTTGTATGCCTGCAACGGTGTGGCGCGCCGGTGCAGGCATCGGCGCACCATTGCCGGTGGTAGCGTGGAGCTCCTTTCACAGGAGTCACGACCATGCTCGACTGGAATGCCTACCGCAAGGAACTGAAGGGCCGCATCGGCGAGATCGGCAAGCTCTCGCCGGACACGGTCAAGGGCTACGCCACCCTGGCCAATGCCGGTGCCCAGACCAACCATCTGGATGCCAAGACCCGTGAACTGATCGCATTGGCGGTGGCGGTGACCACCCGCTGCGACGGCTGCATCACCGTGCACGTGGACGCTGCGCTGAAGCATGGCGCCAGCCGCGAGGAAATCGCCGAAGCACTGGGCGTGGCGGTGTCGCTCAACGCCGGCGCGGCGCTGGTGTACTCGGCGCGGGTGATGGACGCGGTGGCTGCGCACGAGAACGCGTGACGCTCCGCTCTGCATTTCGGTAGCGCCGGCCGCTGGCCGGCAACAAGCC
>NZ_JBHHMJ010000216.1:0-463 GCF_042136455.1 Stenotrophomonas sp. 3diitr2024 | reverse complement strand
CTCATCGGCGCGCAGGCAGACGCCTTGACTGATCTGGCCAGGCACGGCGATCACGGCGGGAATGTCCGCCTCGAGCATCTCCGCGCCGGCAATGCGATGGCCTTCATCGAAACCCTTGTCGATGACGATACGCCGTACGTGCAGCAGAGCGTGGGCGCGGTGGTGCGGTTGTATTTCGCCTCGCAGCTGGCCTCCGGCGAGCTGGTGCTGGATCTGCTGTTCCAGGCGCGCCAGCGTACTGCCGACCTGGTAGACCGCAGCCTGCGCGGTGTTCAGCGCGTCGGCGGCCTCTTCGCGCCGCGCGCGCGAGGTCTCGATGCGCGCCTCGGCATCACGCCATTGTTGGCGTCACGCTCGCTCCAGTCCTTCAGCTTGACGAACGCCATGCCGGCGTTCTGGCCCATGCTGGCGAAGCTGAAGCCCTGCACGGAGAACACCGAATCCACCGCATCCTTCTCGTTCT
>NZ_JBHHMJ010000212.1:0-333 GCF_042136455.1 Stenotrophomonas sp. 3diitr2024 | reverse complement strand
GGAATGGAAGAAGGGCAACCGCATCGTTGAAATCGGCTGCGTGGAGCTGTTCAAGCGCCGCCCGACCGGCAACAACTACCACCAGTACATCAAGCCGGACTGCGAATTCGAACAGGGCCCGGATGGCGCCCTGTGGCTGCTGGAAGACCCCTGTGATGCAGAAACCATGCCTTCGCTCACGGCGTACTCGAAGATGTCTGCCGTGCGATCAAGCTTCAACTTGACCGGTCTGGTGTGGTGACAGCGCAGCTCGATATGAGAACAGTCGGTTCCACTGGCGGAATCTATGCCGATCCGAATACGCCATTGCCAGAACGTGCTACGCGTTTGTTG
>NZ_JBHHMJ010000193.1:0-4385 GCF_042136455.1 Stenotrophomonas sp. 3diitr2024 | reverse complement strand
GCGTTCGGACCAACGGTCCGCACCCACCAGAGCGGCGTGCGGACCAGCGGTCCGCACCTACCAGGGGGGCGGTTCAGCGCAGGGCGTCGGCCGGGACGTCGATCTGCATCGCCAGGGCGAGGTGATCGGAGAACGCGGCCGGTACGGCTTCCACGGTGCGGGTCTGCAGGCCACTGCTGACCAGGATGTGGTCGATGGCGCGGTCGGGGCGCCAGCTGGGGAAGGTCGGCACGATGCAGCCGGGCGGTTGCAGTCGGGTCTTCTGGTACAGCACCTGCATTTCCGGGCGTTCGGCCAGACAGTTGAAGTCGCCCATCAGCACCGCGTTGGGGTGGTCGGACAGCAGCTCGGCGATGAAGCCCAGCTGCGACATCCGCGATCCCGCGCCCAATGACAGATGGGCCACCGCCACCGCCAGGCCGTCGGCACCATCGCCGAACTTGGCCAGCAGCACGCCGCGCCCGCCGATGCGGCCGGGCAGGGCGTGGTCCTGCACTTCCACCGGTTCCAGCTTGCTCAGCAGGCCATTGGCGCTGGAGGCGACCCCGCCCATGCGCCGGTTCGGCTGGTGGCTCCAGTAGTTGAAGCCGGCGCGCTGGGCCAGGTAATGGGTCTGGTTGGTGAAGCCCGAGCGCAGGCTGCCCGGGTCGGCCTCCTGCAGGCCGACGATGTCATGTTCGCGCGCCAGGGTGGCGATCGCGTCCAGGCTGCTGCGCTTGCGACCCGCCGGCAGCGCATGTGACCAGCTGCGGGTCACATAGTCGCTGTAACGGCGGGTACTTGAGCCGGCCTGGATGTTGGCCGTCAGCAAGCGCAGGGTCCGTGTACGGGGGGAATTCACGGCCGGGAAATGCTTCTCTTGGATCAGTGAGCCTGGGCCGCACCGCGTTCGCGGGCGATCAGGTGGTCGGCGATGCGCAGCATGTCCGGGAAGCTCTTGCCCTTAACCAGGTACTTGCCGTTGACGATGATCGACGGGGTGCCGCTGATCTGGCTGCGCTGGGCGAACTGCTTGGCCGAGTTGGTCTTGGCGTTCACCGCGAAGCTGCCCATGGTGGCCGCGAACTGCTTCGGATCGACGCCGTAGGCGGCGTAGAACTTGGCGATGTCTTCCACCGAGTCACGGCCGCGCTCGCCCTTCAGGGTCTTCTGCGAGTGGATGGCGGCGTACAGCGCTTCGTGGGTCTTCTCCTGCACGCCCAGGGTCTGCGCGGCGTAGAAGGCACGGGCGTAGTCATCCCAGGTGCCGCCGAACATGGCCGGCACGTAGACGAAGTTCACGTCGCTGGGCAGGCCGGCCTTCCACGGGCCGACCAGCGGCTGGAACGCGGCGCAGGCCGGGCAGACGTAGCCGAAGATCTCGGTCACTTCGATCTTGCCGGCGGCCGGCTGGAACGGCTGGCCGTTCGGGATCACCTGGTAGTCGGCACCTTCCACCGGAGCCGGGCCGGTCAGTGCGGCGGTGGTCGGGGCCGGCGCGGCGGCCGGAGTTGCTTCGGCCGGAGTCTTCTCGCCTTCAGCGGCAGCCGGCGCGGCGCCTTCGCTGCCCGCCGCCGGTGCGGTAGCCGGTTCGGTGGTCGTGGCCGGGGTTGCTGCCGGTTCGGCGGGGGCCGCGGTGGTGTTGGTGCTGCCGTCGTCGGCCTTGCAGGCGGCCAGGATCGGCAGCAGCGCTGCGAGGGCGAGGGCGTAACGGATCTTCATGGAAACGTCTCCAGCATCTGGAAAGGTGGGGCCGGCGGCGGGCGCCGGCCAAGGGGAAATGATGACACGCGGCGGCGACAACGCCGTGTCGGTGGTGGGTGTTGGTTCAGCGGCCGCGGGCGGCGCGCGCCTGCGCGATCAGCGCCGAGGCAATGCGCAGCTGGTCGTCGAAGCTGTTGCCGCGCACCAGGTACTGGCCATTGATGATGATGGCCGGGGTGCCCGGAATCTTGGTGCGCTGGGCGAACGCGCGCGCGGCCTCGACCTTCTTCTGCACGGCATCGCCGCGCAGGGCCTGGATGTAGCGGTCCGGGGTCACGCCGTAGGCCTTGTAGAAGGTGGCGAGCTCATCGGCGGAGACGTTCTGCATCGGCAGCGAACCCTGCTCGTGCAGGGCCTTGAACACGGCGGCATGGCTGCGCTTGGCCACGCCGACTTCGTCGGCGGCGTAGTAGGCCAGTGCCCAGGCATCCCAGGCACCGCCGAAGGCCGCCGGGACCGGGGTGAAGCGCACGTCGGCCGGCAGCTTGGCCGCCCAGGCTTCCAGCTGCGGTTCGAAATGGGCGCAGTGCGGGCAGGTGTAGCCGAAGACTTCGACCACCTCGATCTTGCCGGCCAGCGGCTGGAACGGGCCCGGCTGGGCGATGCGCTCGTAGTCTTTGCCCTCGACCAGCGGGGCATTGGCGGGGGTGGCGGCGCAGGCTGCCAGCGGCAGCAGCACCAGCACGGACAACAGCAGGCGGGAAATCAACCTCATCGACACGCATCTCCGTTGAAAAAAGCAACGCCGGCGCAGCCGCCGGCGTGAAGGAAACATACCGCAGCCGTGGGCCGGCGTCGCGGCCCGGGCCGACCAGTGGTGGTCAGGGGGCGGCAGCCGGTTGTGTTGGCGTGGCCGTGGTGGCCACATCGTCGGCCTTGTTGTGCAGGCCCTGCAGGTAGCTCGACAGCGCCTGCACCTCCTGCTCGCTGAGCTTCTGCGCGACCGTGGCCATGATCTGGAAGTGTGCCTTGTCGGTCTCGTTGGTCTGGCCGGCCTGGTACTCCTGCAGGCGGCGCGCGACATAGCTGGCGTGCTGGCCACCGAGATGCGGATAGGCCGGGCCGGGATTGCCGGCACCGCTGGGGCCATGGCAGGCCATGCAGGCCGGCAGGCCACGCTTGGCATCGCCGCCGCGGTACAGCTGCTGGCCGATCTCGTAGAACTTCATGCCCTTGTAGGGGCCGTCGGCGACCGCCGTGTCATCGGCGATGCCGGCGTTGGCCTTCTGCGTGGCGAAGTAGGCGCCGATATCACGCATGTCCTGCGGGGTGAGGTTCTGCACGAACGGCACCATCGCCACCGCCGCGCCGGAACTGCGCTGGCCGTTGGCGATCAGGGCCATCTGCTGGGCCACGTAGCGTTCGCTCTGGCCGGCGATGGACGGATACATCTCGACCGTGGAATTGCCGTCGGCGCCATGGCAGGCCGCACAGGCCGAAGCCTTGGTCTGGCCAGCCTTGGCATCGCCCCAATGGGTCTTGCTGAAGTCCACCTCCAGCGAGGCGGTGTTGATCGGCCCGTTGTCGGGCAGCGGGGTCAACGTGGTCTGCGCGAACGCAGCAGCGGCAACGACTACGGCAGTGGCAAGGGCGGATACGGCAAGAACGCGAGCGTGGCGCATGCTAAAGCTCCGTATGGACCGGGCCGGGCGGTGGCCGCCGGCATCGCCCGGATTATCAACGGCGTTTCCGCGCACGGTCAACGCAGCAGTGCAGCAAAATGCCCGCCACGGCCGCCGGCACGGGCGCGCGGCGCCGCAACATGCGATCCTAGGCACATGTCATTGCTCATCGAACGCGCCCGTTACCACCTTTCGGCCCACAACGTGCGGCAGCTGCCGCCCGATGAAGGGGCCGAAGTGGCCTTTGCCGGCCGCTCCAACGCCGGCAAGTCCAGTGCGCTCAACGCGCTGACCCGCCAGAACGCGCTGGCCCGTGTCTCCAAGACGCCCGGCCGTACCCAGCAGCTGGTGTTCTTCCAGATCACCCCGGAAGCCCATCTGGTCGACCTGCCCGGTTACGGCTACGCCAAGGTGCCGCTGGACCTGCAGGCGCACTGGCAGGCCTTCATCGACCGGTATTTCCGCACCCGCGAGGCCCTGAAGGGGCTGGTGGTGGTGATGGACATCCGCCACCCGCTGAAGGACTACGATCGGCAGATGCTGTCCTATGCCGTACAGCGCGGCATGCCGGCGCACGCCCTGCTGACCAAGGCCGACAAGCTCAGCCGCAGCCAGCAGATGCAGACCCTGCAGAAGGTGCGCAAGGAACTGCACTCGGCCTACGGCGACAGCGTCAGCGTGCAGGTGTTCTCCGGCGAGGACCGCACCGGCGTGGACGAAGCCCGCGGCGTGATCGGCGGCTGGCTGGGGCTGGAATAAGGTATTGCCGGTCGCCCGGCTGGCAGCCGGGCAGCCCGCTGCGCTGGGCCGACCTGCAGGAGTTCTGCACCCTGGGCAACGTGCCGGTGGATGGCAAGACCTACAAGCTGGATTGCCCGCTGCCCAAGCGCACTGACCTCAAGACCATCCTCATCATCGGTGCTGGCCCGATCGTCATCGGCCAGGCCTGCGAGTTCGACTACTCCGGTGCCCAAGCCTGCAAGGCCCTGCGTGACGAGGGTTACCGCGTGGTGCTGGTCA
>NZ_JBHHMJ010000166.1:0-393 GCF_042136455.1 Stenotrophomonas sp. 3diitr2024 | reverse complement strand
CGCGTTGCGCCAGGTCGTGATGGCCCGCAGTGGCCAGCAGGTGCCGGGCATGGCGCCGGGTTCGCAGCCGCCGAAGGTCGATCGCGTCAAAGTGTCGCAGATGATCGGTTCGTACTCGGTCGGCCCGTCGCTGGCACAGCCCGCGACCGCTGTCGGCTGCCGCCATCGTCGATGGCACGCGCGGCGCGGTATTCATCAAGCGCCATCACCACAGCGTGCGCAACGCGGCCTGCCTGGAAGAAGAACACCGCTTCATCGCGCGCAGGTCCAGGGTGACCGCCTCGCGGGGCTCGAACATCAGGCTGGCGCAGCGGCGCAGGCGCATAAGTTTCCTTCCTTCTGCCGCACAACCGGCATAGCAGCAACGACCGCGGCGCGGCCAACTTTAGCGAT
>NZ_JBHHMJ010000148.1:0-848 GCF_042136455.1 Stenotrophomonas sp. 3diitr2024 | reverse complement strand
GAAATTTGGGCTGGTAATGCAGGATCAGTTCGTTGCGGGCGATCGCCTTGCGCAGGTCCTGCAGCAGGCGCAGCTGGCGATTGGCACTGAGCTGCATCGAGGGGGTGAAGAAGGTGTAAATCAACTTGCGAGTGGCGGAACAGAGCTGAATCATGGTGCTAATCAGTTAACGAACGGACTTGTTAAACTTGATGATGGTGCGAAAGAACTTTCTAGGAAATTAGGAGAGGGCGCAGAGAAGATAGCGGATATTCGTAATGATGATGCACGCAATACGATGTTCTCAGAGCCAGTTCAGTTAGTGAAGTCAACAGTTTCTGACGTGCCTAATTACGGTTCAGGTATTGCACCATATTTCTTATCGCTTGCATTTTATGTTGGCGGAATTATGGCATCGAATATTTTACCGCTTGGCCGCAGACAAAATATGAAGGTAAGCGGAACGGTACATTTTATTAATAAACTAGGATTGGTATATTTAATTGGACTTATTCAAGCGCTACTCGTAGATGTAGTTGTGCTAGGTGTTATGAAATTAGAAGTCGCAAGTGTGCCACTTTTTGTTTTATCAAGTATTGTTATTTCCTTTACGTTCATGACATTTATTCTTATGCTAGTAACAGTATTTGGTCTTGTTGGAAAGTTCTTAGCGGTAACCCTTCTTGTCCTGCAATTAGCGACGAGCGGAGGTACTTTCCCAGGAGAATTAAATATAGCTGTTCTTAGTAAAATTGGACAATTTCTCCCAATGTCTCATTCTCTTAGAGGATTACAAGATGTTATTTCTTTAGGAGATTGGTCGCAATTACAAATGCAAATTTTAATATTGTTATGTTATCTCGTTGTTG
>NZ_JBHHMJ010000147.1:0-328 GCF_042136455.1 Stenotrophomonas sp. 3diitr2024 | reverse complement strand
ACTCCGGCCACGGCGTCGTGCTGCAGCCAGTCACGTTCCTGGGCGGTCAGTTCGGTGCCGGCAACGCCGATCAGCAGCATGGTCGATCTCCACAACGCGCGCCCGCATGGCGCAGTGCAGCAGCGGTTGCAACCGCCCCAGCCCCCGCCAGGCTTGGCTTTCAGGGGCGATCATGTTGCGCAGCAAGGGTTTGCGTGCTGCGCAGCATGACCATCGGCAGGGTCGGTCCAGCAACGACAGAAAAATCGTTGCTAAGCAGAATTGATGAAGTTGATCACGACAACGCTGCACAGCGCCGCCGACGCCGCGCTGCCGGGATCACTCGCGC
>NZ_JBHHMJ010000144.1:0-1836 GCF_042136455.1 Stenotrophomonas sp. 3diitr2024 | reverse complement strand
GTCAGATCCCTTTTCCGTCGGAAAAGGGATCTGACCCCGGCAGTGCTCCTACACCGGGCGCTTGCTCGGGTCGCCGGGTAGTTCGCGCACCAGTTTCGGAATCAGATAGCCGGACAGGCGTGCGGTCAGGCCGGCAATCAGCGCCTTGGCCTGGGCATCATCCACTTCGAAGTGGGCCACGCCTTCGACCCGGTCCAGCTGGTGCAGGTAATAGGGCAGCACGCCGGCGGCGAAGCTGCGCTCGCTCAGGTCCTGCAGGGCCTGCACGCTGTCGTTGACTCCCCGCAGCAGTACCGCCTGGTTCAGCAGCTGGGCGCCGACGCCGCGCAGGCGGGCCATCGCCGCGTCCACGCTGGCGTCGAATTCATTGGCGTGATTGGCGTGGACCACGATCGCCAGCGGCCATGGCAGGCTGCCCAGCCAGCACACCAGTTCATCGTCCACGCGTTCCGGCAGCACGATCGGCAGCCGGGTATGGATGCGCAGGCGGCGGATATGCGGAATCGCGCGCAGGGCGTCGGTCAGCTCGACCAGCTTGTGCGTAGCCAGTGACAACGGGTCACCGCCGGACAGGATGACCTCATCGATGTCCGGGTCGGCCGCGATGGCGGCTACGGCCTCCTGCCAGCCACCCTTGGCGGCGTTCTCCGCGCCATAGTCGAAGTGGCGGCGGAAGCAGTAGCGGCAGTTGATCGCACAGCTGCCCGTCGCCACCAGCAGGGCGCGGCCACGGTACTTCTGGATGACGCCGGTGGCCTTCTTGGCCGCACCATCACCCACCGCATCGAAGCTGAACCCGGGCGCCGGGCGCATTTCCTCGTCGATCGGCAGCACCTGGCGCAGCAGCGGATCGGCCGGATCGCCCACGCGCATGCGGGCCACGAAGCCCTCGGGCACGCGCAATGCGAACTGGTCCATGGCCGCCTCCGAGACACCCAGCGCCGCCGGGTCCAGCTGCAGCCGGGCCAGCAGGGCGTGCGGGTCGCGCAGCGCCTGGCGCCAGAGCTGCTGCCAGCGCGCGGGCGCGCCTGGCGACTGGGGCCGGGGGAAGGCGGAAAGCTGCATGGAGAGGGGGCCTGCGGTTATCATGGGGGCAGAAAAACAGTCGCCCACCGGCATCCGGTGGGCTTTCCATTCTAACGGCTCGCCGCACCCGCGGCGTTTCTGCCACTCAGGAGTTTACGCATGGCCAGCTACGGCATGAACGACGTCAAGAACGGGATGAAGATCCTGGTCAACAACCAACCGGCCGTCATCATCGACACCGAATACGTCAAGCCGGGCAAGGGCCAGGCCTTCACCCGCGTGAAATACCGCCTGATCAAGGACGGCCGTACCCAGGAAGTGACCATGAAGTCGACCGACTCGCTGGATGCAGCCGACGTCGTCGATACCGACATGAACTTCATGTACAGCGACGGCGAGTACTGGCACTTCATGGACCCGGAGTCCTTCGAACAGGTCCAGGCCACCAAGGCCGGCATGGGCGGCGCCGAGAAGTGGCTGAAGGGCGAAGAGTCCTGCGTGGTCACCCTGTGGAACGGCGAGCCGATCTTCGTTCAGCCGCCGAACTTCGTCGAACTGAAGATCACCGAAACCGATCCGGGCGTCCGTGGCGACACCTCGGGCGGCGGCGGCAAGCCGGCCACCCTGGAAACCGGTGCCGTGGTCCGCGTGCCGCTGTTCGTCAACCAGGACGAAGTGATCCGCGTTGACACCCGTTCGGGCGAATACTCCGCACGCGTCAAATAAGGTTCCGGTCGCAGGCCGACCTTGCTGTAGAGCCGAGCCATGCTCGGACACGCGCCAGCGCATTCGCGCTGGCGCTCCCATGAT
>NZ_JBHHMJ010000230.1:0-321 GCF_042136455.1 Stenotrophomonas sp. 3diitr2024 | reverse complement strand
GGTACCGCATCCAGCCGCAGCCGATCGTAGACATGCAGCACGGCCGGCGCGCCTTCGCAGGACAGCGTCAGATCCACACCCAAGGCATCGACTGCGGCAATCGATGCCTGCGGTCGATCGAGCGCGAGGTCTCGCGCTACGTGCTGACCATCAGCGTGATCAACACCCTGGTCGGGCTGGTGTTCGCAGGCGTGCTGATGCTGCTCGGCATCGGGCTTCAGCACTAGGCCGCGGATGCGCTCGGCCAGGGGCGTACCGCCCGGCTCGCGGGTCAGCACCACCTCGTGGCCGTGGCTGCGCAGGCAGTCACGGATGGCATTG
>NZ_JBHHMJ010000131.1:0-269 GCF_042136455.1 Stenotrophomonas sp. 3diitr2024 | reverse complement strand
CCGCAACATGGGCCACCCGGAACTGGAAGACTACAAGGACGGCCTGGACTGGCTGGTCGACACCCAGCAGGGTGACCGCGACCACGCCGGCATCTACGGCGGTTCCTATGGCGGCTTCATGACCTTCATGGCGCTGTTCCAGATGTACCAGGCGTTCGCCACGCCGGAACAGACCGCGGAATTCGCCAGGGCCTTCGCCGCCGGCATCAGTTGGGGCGACGCCAAGCAGCAGCTGTTCGAGCGTATCGACAGCGAGCTATCGCCGCTGC
>NZ_JBHHMJ010000128.1:0-269 GCF_042136455.1 Stenotrophomonas sp. 3diitr2024 | reverse complement strand
ACCGCCACTCCCGCCCCGGCGCTGCTGTCGCCGACCGACCACGCCCTGGTGCTGATCGACTTCCAGTCGCAGATGGCGTTCGCCACCCACACCATCGACATTTCCGCGCTGCGCAACAACGTGTCGCTGATCGGCAAGGGGAAGGGGGGGCAGGATCTGCGCAAGACTGACGTCGCGCAGGGCCTCGGAGACCACGTCGTTGATCAACCGCCAGCTGCTGCGCGCGCCGCACTTGGGTGCCATGCCGCACTGGTGGTGGTCGTGGCTGC
>NZ_JBHHMJ010000223.1:0-11315 GCF_042136455.1 Stenotrophomonas sp. 3diitr2024 | reverse complement strand
AGGCTGCCGGCCAGCGGCCGGCACTACCCTCGGTTACCCGAATTCGAACCCCATCTCCGGCAACGCCGGGCCGACAAAGTCGCCCTGCACGTAATCCACGCCGGCACTGAACAGCAGCGTCATCGAGTTGGCATCGCTGACGAATTCGGCGATGGTGCGGATGCCCGCTTCCTGAGCACGCGCAGTGATCTGGCTGATGCGGTCGATGTTCTCGCGGGTGGCAGCCAGGTCGCTGGTGAAGCCCCGGTCCAGCTTGAGGAACTGCGGCTGGAAGTGGGCCAGCAGCTGGAACGAGTCCAGCCCGGAACCGAACTGCTCCAGGCCGATGCGGCAGCCCAGTGGCGCCACTTCGGCAAGGAATTGCTGTGCACTGCGCAGGTGGGTGAACACCTTCGCTTCCGGTGCATGCAGCCACAGCCGTTCGCCGGGCACGCCCTGTGCCTGCAGTTCGCGGTGCAGGGTGGCGATCATCTGTGGGTCATCGAACGATTCCGGCGTGACCTTCACCAGCACCTGGGTGGCATGACCCGCACGTGCGCGTTCACCCAGCACCGCGATCGCCTGCGAGACTACCCAGCGGTTGATGTCGGCCAGCAGGCCGTGTTCCTCGGCGATGCCCAGGAACGCGGTCGGGCTCAGCAGCTCGCCATTGTTTTCCAGGCGCAGATAGGCTTCGTACAGCTCCAGTGGTTCGCCCTGCAGGTTCAGCACCGGCTGGTAGTGAAGCTGGAAACCGTCGCCGGCCAGCGCCTCGCGGATGCGCGCCACCCAGCGCTGCACACGCTCTTCCTCGACACGGTCGGCGGCAGCGGGGTCGAAGATGCGGCAGGTGTTACCCAGCTCGGCTGCAGCCTGGGTGCATTCGCTGGCGCGCGCCAACACCTGGCCGATGCTGGCGATCTTCTCACCGACCTGTACGCCACCGATGCTGACCGTCACCGTGGCCGAGCGTGCGCCGATGCTGAAGACGTGCGCGGCGTAGGCTTCTCGGATGCGCTCGGCCAGCGCCACGGTCTGTGCGTAGGGTCCGGCCTGCAGCACGGCGAAATTGTGTTCGCCGAAACGGGCCAGTTGCGCGTCCTCGCCAACCACTTCGGCCAGCAGGGCGGCGAGCGCGCCGATCAGGGTATCGGCCGAGGCCAGGCCGATATCCGGCAGCAGGCGCGCGTAGTGGTCCGGCTCGATCAGCAGCAGGCCGAACTGGCCCTCGCTGCGCCCGGCCTGGGCCACCGCGCTTTCCAGCTGCAGCATGAAGGTCGGGCGATTGAGCAGGCCGGTGACCTGGTCGCGCTGGCGCAGGTCCTCGACCTCGCGTGCCAGCTCGGGGTCGAACTCCATGCGGCGGCGGAGCACCACCTGCAGGCAGGACTCGCCTTCGTAGGTGGCCGCCGCAAATTCCATCGTCGCCGGGAACGCACTGCCGTCCTGGTGGCGCGCGTCGAGCTGGTACTGCGGCGGCGGCGCCTCGCCACGGCTGAGGCCCTTCAGCAGCTGCTTGAAGCCCTCCACGTGTTGGGCAGCGACCATGTCCAGCAGCGAAATGCCTTCGATGTCGTCGAATTGCTCGTAGCCGAACATCTCCAGATAGGCGTCGTTGGCGCGGATGTGCATGCCTTCATGCACGTAGGCGATGGGGTCGCGCGAGGAGGCGATCAGCGCGTCGCAGCGGCGCTCGGTCTCGCGCATCTGCGCCTCGATGCGGCGCAGGCCGCGGCGTGCCTGCAGGTCGACCCACTGGTCGCGGACCACGGCGAGCAGGTGCTCGGGGCGCTGGCGAAGGGCGAGGGCACGGATGCCATGGCTGCTGGCCTGCACCAGTTCGTCCTCGTCGATGCGCTCGGCCAGCAGCACCAGCGGGATGTCCTTGCCGCTGGCAGCGATGTGCTGGGCTGCCAGCTGCAGCGGAATGCCCTGCGACGGCGAGGCCAGCACCAGGTCGATGGCCTGGCTGGTCAGCACCTGGGCCAGCTCGGCCGCATCCTGTGGGCGCCACGGGCGTACCGCGATGCCGCTGTTGCGCAGGGTGCTGACGATGGCTTCGGCATTCTCGCCGCTGTCATCGACGATCAGCAGGCGGATGGTGATGTCGTTCGCGTTCTGCATGCACTGCTCCCCAATCTGCGAATCTAGATACACGATGCGCGGCGAACCGTCCATGCGCGTACCCCTTGCGCGCATGGAACGGCGAAGTGGTTCACACCACGCCGCCCGCTGCGTGGCCGCTGGCCCAGGCCCATTGGAAGTTGTAGCCGCCCAGCCAGCCGGTCACGTCCAGCACCTCGCCAACGAAGTGCAGGCCGGGGACGCGCTTGGATTCCATCGTTGAGGATGACACTTCGGCGGTGTCCACGCCGCCCAGGGTGACCTCGGCGGTGCGGTAGCCTTCGGTGCCGCTGGCCACCAGCGGGAATGCGCCCAGCAGCTGCGCAGCCTGGCGCAGCACCGGCTCGTCCAGCTGGCGCACGGGGCGGTCGGGCAGCCAGTGCTCGCACAGCCGCTGTGCCAGCCGCTTCGGCAGTACCTCGCCCAGCACCGTGCGCAGCTCGGCGGCGGGGCGGTCGCGCTTCATCTGGCGCAGCCACTCGCCGGCATCCTGGCCCGGCAACAGGTCCAGCTCCAGCGCATCGCCGGGCCGCCAGAACGAAGAGATCTGCAGGATGGCCGGACCGCTCACGCCACGGTGGGTCAGCAGCATGAAGTTCTGGAAGCTCTTGCCGTTGCAGCGCGCCTCGATCGGTAGCGCCACGCCGCTGAGGTCGGCCAACCGTTCCTGGTGCTTGCCGCTGAGGGTCAGCGGCACCAGCCCGGCGCGGGTCGGCAGCACCTGGTGGCCGAACTGGCGGGCCACTTCATAGCCAAAGCCGCTGGCCCCCATGCTGGGAATCGACAGGCCGCCGGTGGCAACCACCAGCGAGGCGCAATGGAACAGCCCGCGCGTGGTGTGCACGCGGAAACCATCGCTGCCGTGCTCGATGCGCTGCACGCTGCAGTCGGTACGGATCTGTACGCCGGCCGCCTGGCATTCGTCCACCAGCATTTTCACGATCTGCTTGGAGGAGACATCGCAGAACAACTGCCCCAGTTCCTTTTCGTGATAGGCGATGCCGTGCTTGTGCACCAGCTCGATGAAGTGCCAGGGCGTGTAGCGGGCCAGCGCCGACTTGCAGAAATGCGGGTTGGCCGACAGGAAGTTGGCCGGGGTGGTGCCGGTGTTGGTGAAGTTGCAGCGGCCACCGCCGGACATCAGGATCTTCTTGCCGACCTTGTTGGCATGGTCAATCACCTGCACCTGGCGGCCGCGCTGGCCGGCAGTGATCGCGGTCATCAGCCCGGCTGCGCCAGCGCCGATGACCACCACGTCACAACGGATCGTGCTCATGCCTTGGCGCGCTTGCGCCAGGTCGGGATCACGTCGAGCTGCATCTGATCGTTGAGCAGCTGCACTTCACCGTCCTGGATCAGCACGCTCCAGCGCATCGCGCGCTGGATCTGCTGGCCCCACAGCTCTACGAAGGCACCGTCGAGGTCGACCACCGAGAGGTTGTCGAAGCGCGCCAGGCCCTTGCCCTGCTTGCCCCACCAGATCTCCGAGGCGTTGCCGCCATAGTTGACCACCTGCACCTGGCGGCTGCGGTTGCTGGCCTTGCGGATGCGCGATTCGTCCGGATGGCCCAGGTCGATCCACTGCAGGATGTCGCCGGTGTAGTCGTGTTCCCACAGGTCGGGTTCGTCATCGGTGCTCAGGCCGCGGCCGAACTCCAGGCGGTCGCCGGCGTTCAGCGCGAAGGCGAGCAGGCGCACCATCAGGCGCTCGTCGGTCTCGGACGGATGCTGGGCCAGGGTCAGGTTGTGGGTCGCGTAGTAGCCGCGATCCATGTCGCTGATCTGCAGTTCGGCCTTGCGGATGGTGGCGGTAAGAGCCATGGGGGATCCGTGGACTAAAGAGGACAATGATAGAGGTTTGCTCCGGGGGTGTCCGTGGCTGGGCTGTCTGCATGCCGTCAACGGTGGCACTCTTGAGGTCTTTCCTGTGGCCGGAGTGGACGCCATGAGCCTGCCCAGCCGGTTGCAGCTGCCGCCCGGCCCCTGGGCCACCCTGCTGGATGGCCTGTGTGCACGTTTCCCGCGCATCGCGCCCGCGCAATGGCAGGATCGCTTCGCGCGTGGCCGTGTGCTGGATGCGCAGGGCAGGGCGCTCACTGCGGACATGCCCTGGCAGGTCGGGCGGGAGATCCAGTACTTCCGCGAGGTGGCCGACGAACCGGTGATTCCCTTTGTCGAGACCATCGTCCATCTGGATGCGCACCTGCTGGTGGCCGACAAGCCGCATTTCCTGCCGGTGACACCTGCGGGTGGGCATGTGCGCGAGACGCTGCTGGCGCGGCTGGTCGCCCGCACCGGCAATGCCGATCTGGTACCGCTGCACCGGCTGGATCGGCTGACGGCCGGGCTGGTGATGTTCTCGACCCAGCGAGCGTCGCGCGATGCTTACCAGCGCCTGTTCCGTGATCGGCTCATCGAGAAGACCTATGAGGCCCTGGCACCGGCGCTGCCGGGGCTGGCGTTTCCGTTGCAGCGGGACAGCCGGTTGGTGCCGGGCGAGCCGTTCTTCCGCATGTCCGAAGTGCCCGGTGAGCCCAATGCGCGCAGCCGGATCGAGCTGATCGAGGCCGAAGGGCCGATCTGGCGCTACCGGCTGCTACCGGAGACCGGCCGCAAGCATCAACTGCGCGTGCACATGGCCATGCTGGGGGCGCCGATCATGGGTGACGACCTGTACCCGCAGCTTCGGCAACGTCCGCCGAACGTCGCCGAGGCGCCGCTGCAGCTGCTGGCGCGGGCCCTGGCCTTCGACGACCCATTGAGCGGCGAACGACGGGCGTTCAGCAGCGGGCGCAGCCTGAGCCTTCCGGCTTAGCGCGGCGAGGCGCTAAACGGGCCGGGCGTCGCGCCAGCCAGCGGTCCAGCTCGGCGGCGAACAGCTGCCGGTCGCGGGGACCCAGGGGCGGCGGTCCGCCGGTCTGGACCCCGGCGCCGCGCAGTTCCTCCATGAAATTGCGCATCGACAGCCGCTCGGCCATGTTGTTCGGGGTGTACAGCTGGCCGCGCGGGTTCAGCGCCACGGCCTTCTTCTCCAGCACCAGCGCGGCCAGCGGGATGTCCTGGGTGACCACCAGGTCACCGGCGCCGACCCGCTCGACGATGGCACTGTCGGCCACATCCAGCCCCTGCGGTACCTGGATCGAGCGCAGCCAGCGCGACGGCGGGGTGCGGATCCACTGGTTGGCGACCAGGGTCAGCTCGATCCCGACCCGTTCGGCGGCCCGGAACAGGATGTCGCGAATGACGGTGGGGCAGGCGTCCGCGTCCACCCAGATGCGGGGAGACGCGTGTTCAGTGGGGATTTCAGCTTCAGTCATTTACCCAGTGTAGGGTAGGAAAAACCTGAATGGGGGCTCGGGGTTAGCCGCGATTGGCTGCCAACCCTTGTCACGCCTAGCGGGTGACGTGTTCCCATGAACGTCGGGACTATCGCTTTTTGCAGAAAACACGCGTATCGTGCGACCCACTGTGTTTGCTAGGGTCACCGTGAATCGTGGCCTGGTGCAGTTGATCTCACGATCCGCTCATCGATCCGCTTTACCAACGCCTGCAACTCAGTCTCGGCCCCGATACCCGGTGGCTGCGATTTTTTTCAACATGTGTTTCAGGAGTTAGTAAAATGTCTGAACGTCAGACCGGCACCGTCAAGTGGTTCAACGACGCCAAGGGCTTCGGCTTCATCACCCCGGAAAGCGGCCCGGACCTGTTCGTGCACTTCCGCGCGATCCAGGGCACCGGCTTCAAGACCCTGCAGGAAGGCCAGAAGGTTACCTTCATCGCCGTCCAGGGTCAGAAGGGTATGCAGGCTGACCAGGTGCAGGCGGTCTAATCCGTCTGCTACCGTTGGGTAGCCAGAACGCCGGAGGCGAGAGCTTCCGGCGTTTTTTTATTGCCCGCTGTTTTTTGTAGAGTCGAGCCACGCTCGACTGTTCTCAAGGACAGTGGAGCAGGGCTCGACTCTACAAAGGGCATGCAGCCGGCGCGGTAGGATGGCGGCCTTCCCAAGGATCGTCCCCATGCGCATCGTTCATCACCTGGAAAACTCCCGTTCCCTGCGCGTGCTGTGGATGCTGGAGGAGTTGGGGCTGGACTACGAACTGCGCCGCTATCCGCGCGATCCGAAGACGCTGCTGGCGCCGCCGGAACTGCGCAACGTGCATCCGCTCGGCAAGTCGCCGGTGCTGCAGGATGGCGAGCTGGTACTGGCCGAGTCCGGGGCGATCCTCGACTATCTCGCTGACCGTTACGACGCGCAGCGCCAGCTGTCGCCGTCACCGATGCCGGCCGACGGCACCGAACGCATCGCGTACCGCTACTGGCTGCACTATGCCGAAGGCTCGGCGATGCCGCCGCTGCTGCTGACCCTGGTGATGGGCCGCATCCGTAATGCGCCCATGCCATTCTTCGCACGCCCGATTGCACGCAGCATTGCCGACAAGGCCGAGCGGGGCTTCGTTGGGCCGCAGCGGCGCCTGCACCTGGACTGGATGGAGCGCCGCCTGGCCGAAAGCCCATGGTTTGCCGGCGAGCGCTTCAGTGCGGCCGACATCCAGATGAGCTTCCCGATCCAGGCTGCTGCCGCGCGCGGTGGCGGTCTCGACGGCAAGCCGGCACTGCGTGGCTTCCTCAAGCGCATCAGCGAGCGGCCTGCTTACCAGCGCGCCGAGGCCCACGGTGGCCATCTGCAGGCGCTCAGCGGCAATTGAGGTCGGCGGCGGTCGCCCCCACCTCCAGAGTCATGGATACCGACAGCCCCCGTTTCGACAACCGCCTGCTGCATGCCCTGCCGGGTGACCCCGAATCCGGCCCGCGTCGCCGTGAAGTGCTGGGCGCGGCCTGGTCGCCGGTGATGCCGACGCCGGTGGTGGCGCCCACGTTGCTGGCGTGGTCGCCTGAGGTTGCCACGATGCTCGGCTTCGATGCTGCCGAGATCGAGAGCGAAGGCTTCGCCGATGTATTCGGCGGCAACGCGCTGTACGCCGGCATGCAGCCATGGGCCGCCAATTACGGTGGCCATCAGTTCGGCCATTGGGCCGGCCAGCTCGGCGATGGGCGTGCGATCTCACTGGGCGAGCTGGTGGCACCCGATGGCCGCCACTGGGAGCTGCAGCTGAAGGGGGCCGGGCCGACGCCTTACTCGCGCGGTGCCGATGGACGGGCAGTGCTGCGCTCGTCGATCCGCGAGTTCCTGTGCAGCGAAGCGATGCACCACCTGGGCGTGCCGACCACGCGCGCGTTGTCGCTGGTCGGCACCGGCGAAGAGGTGGTGCGTGACATGTTCTATGACGGCCACCCGCGTGCCGAGCCTGGCGCCATCGTGTGCCGGGTGTCGCCGTCGTTCCTGCGCTTTGGTTCCTTCGAACTGCCGGCGTCGCGGGGTGAAACCGCCCTGCTGCAGCAGCTGGTCGATGCCTGCATCGCGCGCGACTTCCCCGAGCTTGAAGGGCAGGGCGAGGCCCTGTACGGCGACTGGTTCGCGCAGATCGCGGTGCGCACTGCCGAGATGATCGCGCACTGGATGCGTGTCGGCTTCGTGCACGGCGTGATGAACACCGACAACCTGTCCGTGCTCGGTCTCACACTGGATTACGGCCCCTATGGCTGGGTCGAGGATTTCGATCCGGACTGGACACCGAACACCACCGACGCCCAGGGGCGCCGCTACCGCTTCGGCACCCAGCCGCAGGTGGCGTACTGGAACCTGAGCCGATTGGCCCAGGCGCTGTCGCCGCTGTTCGCCGATGTCGCACCGCTGCAGGCGGGCCTGGCGGCCTTCCAGTCCACCTTCGTGGCCTGCACGCGTCGCGATGCCGCGGCAAAGCTGGGGCTGGCCGCGGCCGACGATGACGACCTGCAGCTCTACCAGCGCTGGCAGCAGCTGATGCAGGAGGGTGCCATGGACATGACCCTGGCCTGGCGCGCACTGATGCGCATCGACCCGTCGGCAGCGGACGCTACGGTTCTGGACGCGGTGTACTACGACGAGGCGCGGCGACAGGCAGTGCAGGCACCGTTGCAGCACTGGCTGCAGGACTACGCGGAGCGCCTGCGCAGCGATCCGCTGCCGGCCAGCGAACGCGTGGCGAAGATGACGGCGGCCAACCCGCTGTACGTGCTGCGCAACTGGTTGGCGCAGGAAGCGATCGACCGCGCAGAGCAGGGTGACCTCGGCGGTGTGCATGCGCTGCAGGACGTGCTGCGCGACCCATACACCGAACGCCCGGGGCTTGAACACTTCGCCGGCAAGCGCCCGGCGTGGGCCGACAACCGCGCCGGCTGCTCGATGCTGTCCTGCAGTTCCTGAGGGTGGGTTTCGGCAGGGCTGCGCCCTGCACCCGCAGAGGCCAGGTCAACAGCCAGAGCAAAAGCTGGATTCCGTGGTTTGGCGGGGCGGTGTCGGAGTGCGGGGACGCTGCAAGTACGTCCGTGTAGGCTTGGCAGCCGCATCCATGCGGCTGACACCCCGCACTCCGACACCGCCCCACCTCCGACAGATTCCGGCGGCTGTTGGTAGGTGTCGACCTTGGTCGACACGGTAGATCCAGGCCATGCGTGGATGCTCTTCATTCAATTCTCGAAATATTCGATTTCGATGGAGATTCATCCGCGCATGGCGTGGATCCACGACAGATCGCAGGACTCTGTCGAAGGCGGGGTGGGTCCGGTTGCGGGGGCGTGAGCCGCATGGGCCCGAGGCACGCCTCGGGCGGGTTGGGCAGGACGCCCAACCCCGGTCTTGCCGTGTGCGCAGGACAGCGCACACGAGCAAGCGGCGACCGAGCTTACATGGGTGAGGGCGCTTTGCTTGCGACGCACTGCTTCGCAAGCGCCCGAACGCACAGCCGCCAGCGGCTGGGCCGGGCCCCGGAGGGGTACTTGCAGCGGCCCCCGCCACCGGACCCACCCCGCCATCTCACAGAATGCACGCTGTTGCTGTTGCCGTGGAGGTTGCCGGCCAGCGGCCGGCACTACCGCAGGTGCCGGGCGCAGCCCGGCCGAACACCCCCAACAGGCAGCCGGCGCCCGGAACGGGTACCCTATGCCGCCATCAGATAGCCAATGTGACATGACCGACGCCATCGTCGCTCCGCAGTGGGCCTCCCGCCTGCGCGACATCGCCGACTTCCCCAAGCCCGGCATCCTGTTCAAGGACATCATGCCGCTGCTCGCCCACGGCGAGGACTTCCGCGGCGCGATCACCGCGATGGCCGACCGTTGGCGCGACCAGAAGCTGGACGCGGTGGTCGGCATCGAATCGCGTGGTTTCATCCTCGGCGCCGCGATGGCGCTGGAGCTGGGCGTCGGCTTCGTGCCGGTGCGCAAGCCGGGCAAGCTGCCGGGCCAGGTGCTGCGCGAGGAGTACACGCTGGAGTACCGCAGCGACTGCATCGAAGTGCACGCCGACGCGCTGCCGGGCGGTGCCCGTGTCGCGATCATCGATGACGTGCTGGCCACCGGCGGCACGCTGGTCGCTGCGTTGTCGCTGGTGCGCCGCCTGGGTGTTGAAGTGGTCGGCGCCGGTGTACTGGTCGAGCTCGATGGCCTGGGCGGCCGGGCCCGCTGGGAGGCGGGCTTGCCACTGCACACCGAACTGGTGTTCTGATCGAAGGGTGAATGCCAACCAAGGTTGGCATCTACCAGAGCGAAGAGCCGGGAGCCGGTCGTTGCCAACCGTGGTTGGCAACGCGGCTTCAATCACATCATCCGCACGCGGAAGCGACGGCCCTTGATCTTGCCGGCTTCCAGCCTGGCGACGGCCTTGTTGGCCTGTTCACGCGCGATCGCCACGTAGGAGCGGGTCGGGAAGATCGCGATCTTGCCGATGAACTTGCTCGACAGGCCGGCATCGCCGGTCAGTGCGCCGAGGATGTCGCCCGGGCGCAGCTTGTCGGTCTTGCCGCCGTCAATCCGCAGGGTGCGCATCGCCGCCTGCGGCAACTCGGCCGGGCGCGAGGTCGCCAGTGGCGTCTTCTGCCAGTCCAGTGGCTGACCCAGCTGTGCTTCGATGGCTTCGGCGCGGGTCTTCTCGCGGCCGGCCACCAGGCTGATCGCCAGGCCGCTGGCACCGGCGCGACCGGTACGGCCCACGCGGTGCTGGTAGCTCTCCACGTCGGTCGGCAGTTCGTAGTTGATCACCGCCGCCAGCTCTTCCACGTCCAGTCCGCGCGCGGCGACGTCGCTGGCGACCAGCACGTTGCAGCTGCGGTTGGCCAGCCGCAACAGCACTTCCTCACGGTCGCGCTGCTCCATGTCGCCGTGCAGGGCGAGTGCGGAGAAGCCGAACTGCTGCAGCGAGTTGGCCACTTCGTCCACGTCCTTGCGGGTGTTGCAGAACACCACCGCCGATTCCGGCGCGTACTTCAGCAGCAGGCCGGCCAGCGCCTTCTGGCGATGCGCCGGTTCCACCTCGCAGAACAGGTGGCGGATGGCCGGTGCCTGGTCGGCACCTTCCACGGTCACCTCCACCGCGTCGCGCAGCAGGTCACGCGCCATGGCGCGGATGCTGTCGGGGAAGGTGGCGGAGAACAGCAGGCTCTGGCGATCCCTGTGGGTGCGGCCGGCGATCTCGCGGATCGGCTCCTCGAAGCCCATGTCGAGCATGCGGTCGGCCTCGTCCAGCACCAGCGTGCGCACCGCGCCAAGATTCAGCGCGCGCTTGCGTGCCAGCTCCTGCACGCGGCCGGGCGTACCCACCACCACGTGCGGGTCGTGGCCTTCCAGCGAGGCCAGCTGCGGGCCCAGCGGCACGCCGCCTACCAGCAGCAACAGCTTCAGGTTGGGAATGCCGGTGGCCAGCTTGCGGATCTGCTTGCCGACCTGGTCGGCGAGTTCGCGGGTCGGGCACAGGACCAGCGCCTGCACGCGGATCAGGCTGGGGTCGACGGCCTGCAACAGGCCCAGTCCGAAGGCGGCGGTCTTGCCGCTGCCGGTCGGCGCCTGTGCGATCACATCGTGGCCATCGAGGATGGCCGGCAGGCTCTGCGCCTGCACGGGGGTGAGGGTGGTGTAGCCGAGGGCGTCCAGGCCGGGCTGCAGGGCCGGGCTCAGCGGCAGGGTCGAGAAGTCAGTCATGGCGCATTGTACCTGCCTGCGCGGCAGCGCCCGTCCTGGGCCGCCATCCACGCATGGCGTGGATCTACGGGTGGGTGCCGACCGTTGGTCGCCACGCCCTGCTCAGCCCAGCACCGCCAACACACCCTGGTGGATCGCCA
>NZ_JBHHMJ010000086.1:0-390 GCF_042136455.1 Stenotrophomonas sp. 3diitr2024 | reverse complement strand
TGCGACCCCAGTTCGCGTAGACATGGGTGGTCTGGCCCAGGCTGTGGATGACGCTCAGCTTGGGCTGGCCGATGCTGCCGTAGTCCTGCAGGCGGCCGCTGAGGCCGTTCATCAGGTGGGTGCGGCCACTGAAACGGTCGTTCACCGTGGTAGTGGCTACTGAAGTAGGAGGGGTACACCAGTCCATCGAAGCCGTTGTCCCTGGCCGCGCGCGCTATCACCCGCGCTGTGCCGTAGGCTTCCCTGCCTCCAAGGAACAGCAGGAAATCCCGATTGAACAGCGTCAGGTTGTTGGTGAACGTCACGCACTTTCTGCCCGATGCTTTGCTGAAGCACACCTGCCAGACATAGCGCCCGTAGATCCTGTCAGACGTTCGTGTGACTGAGGTG
>NZ_JBHHMJ010000084.1:0-320 GCF_042136455.1 Stenotrophomonas sp. 3diitr2024 | reverse complement strand
GACCGCGGTCAAGGCCGGCGAGATCGTCGACGCCGCCGTGATGAGCCGCAAGGCGCTGGCCGCGTTCATCGGTGAGCAGATCGCCGATGCCAAGGCCCAGGGCGTGCTGTTCTCGCTGTTCGCCAATGCCGACTACAAGGATTCGGCCAACGTCATCGCCTACGTTGGCCAGGGCGGCCTCGGCCTGCCGGAGAAGGGCTACTACTTCGATGAACTGCATGAGCAGGAAGACCCTTTTGGCTACCGCAGTCGGTGGTATGAAGAACGCAAGCGTGCGTTGCTGCTGGCCAGCCTGAGCCAGCGCCAGTTCAATCGTGGCT
>NZ_JBHHMJ010000038.1:0-15837 GCF_042136455.1 Stenotrophomonas sp. 3diitr2024 | reverse complement strand
ATGCGGTGGCCGGCATCCAGGAATCCGAGTGCGTGCCGGCCAGCGGCCGACACTACCCGGCGATGGGCCGTCTCCTGCGCCGCTCCAGCACCAGCGCCACCACCAGCACGGTCAGGGCCAGGCCGAACCACTGCACGGCGTAGCCCAGGTGTCGCTGCGGTGGCAGCGTATTTGGCAGCAGGTCCATGTCACGCTCGTCGCCGAAGGGCAGCGCCGGGTCCAGTCGCAGGACCCGCTCGGGCAGTGCTGGCAGGCCCAGCGCTGCGGCGAGGCCCTCGGCCGGCAAGCGGCTGGCCAGCCAGCGCCCCGCCTCACCGGTGGCGGAGAACGGCGGACCCAGTACCAGCCCCGCCGAAGGCGGTGGCGCCAGCAACCCGCGCACGGCCACCGGCGAAGGCGGCGACGGCACCTCAGGAAGCGTGCGATCCGGCGGCAGCGCGCGCCAGCCCAGATCGACCAGCAGCACGCTGCCCTCGTCACTGCGGAACGGGCGATAGATCTTCACGCCGGCGCGGCCATGCCGGATCTGGTTGTCCAGCAGCACCACGCCGGGAAGGAAGCGACCGTGGTCGGCCACGCCGTGCAACGCACCGGGCGCTGCCAGCGCCTGGGCCAGCGACAGCGTCTGAGCCACGGCTGGACCCTGTGCATCCAACATTGCCTGTTTGGCATGCATGCGCTGCAGCTGCCACAGCCCCAATGCGGTGAAACCGGCCATGGCCAGCACGGCCAGCAGCCATCCGAGCACGCGCGTGTGCTGGCGCATCATGACAAGTCCGCGCAAACGCGGTCAGATAGGCACATCCACCCTGCCCTCGAGCCGCGCATGAGTGATTCGCTGAAGACCCTGCTGGTAATCGCGTTTCTGATCGTCATCGTCTGGAATCTGGGCGCCGGCCTGTATTACCTGCTGGTCGACCGCGGCCAGACCAAGCGCACGGTCAACGCACTGACACGCCGCATCGCGGTGTCGGTCGCGTTGATCCTGCTGGTGATCGTGAGCATCTACATGGGCTGGATCAAGCCGCACGGCGTCGGCGGCTGAGGCCACCGATGCGTGCGCGGTCAAAGCACGTAGACGAACAGGAACAGCATCAGCCACACCACGTCGACGAAGTGCCAGTACCACGCGGCGGCTTCGAAACCGAAATGGTTGTCGCGGGTGAAGTGTCCCTTGGCCGAACGCAGCCACATCACGATCAGCATGATCGTGCCCAGCAGCACGTGCGCGCCGTGGAAGCCGGTCAGCATGAAAAAGGTTGAACCGTAGATGCCCGAGCCCAGCGTCAGGTTCAGCTCCTTGTAGGCGTGGATGTACTCTTCCGCCTGCAGGGTCAGGAAACCGAGGCCGAGCACCACGGTCAGGCCCAGCCAGATCAGCAGCTGGCGGCGGTTGCCGGCCTTCAACGCGTGATGGGCGATGGTCAGGGTCACGCCTGAGGTGAGCAGGATCAGCGTATTGATCAGCGGCAGGCCCCACGCCGGGATGGTCTGGAAGGCACCACCGATCGCCGCCGGGCCATTGGTCGGCCATCCGGCGGAGTAGCCCTGCCAGAGCAGCTCGTTGGTCATCACCCCGCGGCCTTCGCCACTGAGCCACGACAGGCCCAGGTTGCGGGTGTAGAACAGCGCGCCGAAGAAGGCGCCGAAGAACATCACCTCGGAGAAGATGAACCAGATCATCCCCATCCGGAACGAGCCATCGACCTGGTGGTTGTAGTTGCCGGCCTGCGATTCGCGCACCACGTCGCTGAACCACCAGAACAGGGTCAACACCAGCATCGCGATGCCGATGTAGAACGTCCAGCGCCCCCAGCTGGCATCGTTGAGCCAGCTGGCCACGCCCACCATGGTCACCATCATCGCGATGGACCCCACGAAGGGCCATTTGCTCTGGGCCGGGACGAAGTACACGTTGGCGTCGGTTGGTGTCTGGGCCATGTCGGTATCCGGGTCAGGGTGCGGCGTGCGCGCCGTCCGAGGTGGCGGCCGGGGCCAGCCGATCGGACAACGCGTCGTTGCGGTAGAAGGTGTAGGACAAGGTGATCGTCTTGATTTCCGGCGGCAGGTCCGGATCGACGATGAAGCGCACCGGCATGTCGCGCTTCTCGCCGGCCTGCAGCGTCTGCGCGGTGAAACAGAAGCACTCGGTCTTGCTGAAGAAGCCCGAGGCACGCGCCGGCGCCACCGAAGGCACCGCACTGCCGACCACCGCCTGCTGGCTGTCGTTGCGGGCGAAGTACAGCGCCTCGTTGAGTTCGCCGGGCACCACATCCATGGTCAGCTGCTCGGGATGGAACGACCACGGCAGGCGCGAATTGACGCCGCCATCGAACTCCACCCGCACGGTGCGCTTGCCAGCTGCGGCACCCGTACTGGCTTCACCACCCGGGCCGCGTTCCAGGCGCACGCCGAATACCTTCTCGCAGGCAATGCGGTACAGCGGCACCAGCGAGAAGGTCAGCAGGAACACCGCCACTGCCACGCCGATCAGGCGCGGCAGCCCGGCACTGGGTGACCGCGTGCTGGCCGGTGCCTCGCTCATCGGCCGATCACCCCGCTGAGGATGAAGCCGACGTAGACCAGCACCGCGATGGCGCCGACCCACATCGCCGTGCGCCGGGCACGCTGGCGTTGCTGTTCGATGCCGTGGTGTTGGGCTTCGCTCTGGCTTTGGTTCTGGTAGAGCCGACTGCTAGCCGGCTGCACTTCGCGAGTCGACTGACAGTCGACTCTACCGTTGGCCAGCACGCCGTCAGCCGAGCATGGCTCGGCTCTACAGGTCTGCAGTGGGCTCTCGTTATGCATGCCCCACCTCAATGCGTGATGTCGTCATGCGCCAGATCGCCCGGGCGGATGGTCGGCGGCGTGGTGAAGGTATGCGCCGGTGCCGGCGACGGCAGCGTCCACTCCAGCCCGCGCGCGCCTTCCCAGCTACGGGCCTCGGCCTTCTCACCATTGCGCAGCGAGGACAGCAGGATCGCGGCCATCATGAACGGCGTGACGAACATGCCGAACGCACCGATCGAGCTGATCAGGTTCCAGTCGGCAAACGCTACGCTGTAGTCCGGAATGCGGCGCGGCATGCCGGCCAGGCCGAGGAAGTGCTGCGGGAAGAACAGCAGGTTGACGAACACGATCGACCACCAGAAGTGCACCTTGGCCCACTTCTCGCTGTACATCCGCCCCGTCCACTTCGGCCACCAGTAGTACACCGCTGCAATCAGCGCGAACACCGCGCCGGTCACCAGCACGTAGTGGAAGTGGGCGACCACGAAGTAGGTGTCGTGGTACTGGAAGTCGGCCGCCACGATGGCCAGCATCAGGCCGGAGAAGCCACCGATGGTGAACAGGATGACGAAGGCCACCGACCACAGCATCGGCGCCTCGAACGTCAGCGAGCCCCGCCACATGGTGCTGACCCAGTTGAACACCTTCACCCCGGTCGGGATCGAGATCAGCATGGTGGCGAACATGAAGTAGATCTCGCCGCCCAGCGGCATGCCCACGGTGAACATGTGGTGGGCCCAGACGATGAACGACAGGAACGCGATCGCGGCGGTGGCGTACACCATCGCCTGGTAGCCGAACAGCGGCTTGCGGCTGAAGGTCGGGATGATCTCGCTGACCACGCCGAAGGCGGGCAGGATCATGATGTAGACCTCGGGATGGCCGAAGAACCAGAAGATGTGCTGGTACATCACCGGGTCACCGCCACCGGCGGCATTGAAGAAGCTGGTGCCGAAGAACTTGTCGGTCAGCAGCATGGTCACCGCACCGGCCAGCACCGGCATCACCGCGATCAGCAGGAAGGCGGTGATCAGCCACGCCCAGCAGAAGATCGGCATCTTCAGCAGGTCGATGCCCGGCGCGCGCATGTTGAGCACGGTGGCGATGATGTTGATCGCACCCATGATCGAACTGATGCCGGCCACATGGATGGCGAACACGCTGAAGGCCACGTTGTAGCCGCCCTGCAGCGACAGCGGCGGATACAGCGTCCAGCCACCGGCCGGTGCACCACCGGGCAGGAACAGCGTCAGCAGCAGCAGGCTGAAGGCCACCGGCAGCAGCCAGAACGACCAGTTGTTCATGCGCGGCAGCGCCATGTCCGGCGCACCGATCTGCAGCGGGATCATCCAGTTGGCAAGCCCGACAAACGCCGGCATCACGCCGCCGAAGATCATCACCAGCGCATGCACGGTGGTCATCTGGTTGAAGAACTCGGGCTTGACGAACTGCAGGCCCGGCTGCGCCAGCTCGGCGCGGATTACCACGCTCATCGCCGCGCCGATGATGAACATGATGAAGCTGAAACCCAGGTACAGCGTGCCGATGTCCTTGTGGTTGGTCGAGAAGAACCAACGCTCGAAGAAACTCTGGTGGTGATGGTGATCGTCGTGCCCAACTGCCGAGTGCGCCATTGCAAAACACCTCTCAGAATCGGTTGTCAACACGGCCGCGAGCGGCCGCGGGCTTTACATCACGCGCCGCTGGCCGCAACCGCAGGTGCATTGCCGGCTTCGGCAGCAGCAGGTGCCGCCGGTGCTTCGCCCGCAGGGGCAGCCGGTTCTGCAGGTGCCGCAGGGGGGGCGGGCTCGGCCGGCGGTGCAGGCTTGCGCTGCGCCAGCCACTGCTTGAAGTCCTCCTTGGACACCGCCTCGACCACGATCGGCATGAAGCCGTGGTCCTTGCCGCACAGCTCGGCGCACTGGCCGCGATACACCCCGGGCTGCTCGATGCTGGTCCAGGCTTCATTGATGAAACCGGGGATCGCGTCCTGCTTCCAGCCCAGCGCCGGCACCCACCAGGCGTGGATCACATCATCGGAAGTGATGACGAAGCGGACCTTGGTATCGACCGGCAACACCAGCCGGTTGTCGACGTCCAGCAGGTAGTGCGGATGACTTTCGCGGGTCGGCACGATGCCACTTTGCCGCACGCGGTCGGATTCCCGGTCCAGGCGACTGGTGAAGGTGACGTTCTCGCCGAGGTATTCGTACTTCCACATCCACTGGTAGCCGGTGACCTTTACCGTCATCTCGGCATCGCGGGTGTCGTACATCTTGATCAGGTTGGCCGTGGCCGGCCACGCCATCACGATCAGGATGATCACCGGGATCACCGTCCAGATGATCTCGGCCTTGGTGTTATGGCTGAAGGTGGCCGCGACCGCGCCCTTGGATTTGCGGAACTTGAAGATGGCGTAGGCCATCGCGCCGAACACGATGACGCCGATCACCGTGCAGATGATCAACGAAAGGTTGTTCGATTCCCAGGCCAGGCGCGAGGTCTGGGTCACCCCCTTGCCCATGTTCAGCTGCCACGGCTTGGGATCGGCCGCCTGGGCCCAGGCCAACGCCGGCATCAGTCCCCCGGTCGCCAGCACTGCGGCAACCGCGTTCACGCACTTCGTGCCCCACCTGCTGCTTTGCTTCATTGCCTAGACCCTTAGCGTCGTCGGTTGCCGCCATCGCTGGCGGCGAGCAAGCTTTCAAGTGTCTCTGCGAGCGTCTGACGTTCGGCCGGCGCGAGGAAACTCCCCACCTCCACCTGCCGGCCGCTGGATGCCAGCCGGACCCTCTCATCGTCGGTGAGCAGGCGCACCCAATGCGGGTGGGCCCGGAACACCGGCGATCCACCGGGTACGGGAATGACCTCCACGTACGCCGGCACTACCCGGATCTCCTCCTGCCGTTCACCGCTGCGCCACAAGGCACGCAGCGCCGCCGCCAGCACCAGGCTGTACAGCAGCGCGAACAGGGGGGCGAATGCATTGCCGGCCCACCACCCGAGGGCGGACACCAGCCACATCGCACCCGACAACACGGTGAACAACAGGACGAACTGCCGGGCATCGAGCGCCCGTGGGGGACGCAGCCGCAGCTGCGTACCTGACCCATCCGGAGCTGGAAGCACCTCGATCATGTCGCAACCGCGTTCCTGCCGCGGGAAACGTCTCGATGGTAGCCCCGCCCTCTCGCCGGTAGCAAGGGTGCATTCACACTTTTTCCGATGCTGCAACACAGCATGCGGTCGGCGGCACGGATGACGAATTCAGCACAAATATCGCCGGGTTTGCTGAACACGCCGAATCCACCACCGTTAGTGGCTATCAGCCCTTCATGAAGGTGTCTGCGTGGCACTTCCGAAGGCCGCAAAAATGATTAAAATCGCCAAGTTTTCCACTGGCCGGACCGGCATGAACGCACCTTCCTCCTCCCCTGCCGCCCACGACGCCCCGCGTCCGGGCGCGCTGCTGTCGCCGGAACTGCCGGCGGCCCCCAACCCGTTCCGCCAGGCCATCACCGATGCCTGGTTGAAGGACGAGGCCAGCCACGTCCGCGAGCTGCTGGCGCAGGCGCGCCTGCCCGCCGAGGAACAGGCCAGGGTGCAGGCGCTGGCCGCCGACCTGGTCGGCCGCGTGCGCGTGCGTGCCAAGGACCAGGGCGCGATCGAAGCCTTCATGCGCCAGTACGACCTGGGCAGCGAGGAAGGCGTGCTGCTGATGTGCGTGGCCGAAGCGCTGCTGCGTATTCCGGACCAGGACACCGCCGACAAGCTGATCCGCGACAAGCTGGCCGATGCCGACTGGGAAAAGCACCTGGGCGGCAGCGACTCGGTGCTGGTCAATGCCTCCACCTGGGGCCTGATGCTGACCGGCAAGCTGGTGCAGATGAACGACGCCACGCGCGCCGATGCGCCCAGCGCATTCAAGCGCCTGGTCGGCCGCGTCGGTGAGCCGGTGGTGCGCCTGGCCGTGCGCCAGGCGATGAAGATCATGGGCCACCAGTTCGTCATGGGCCGCACCATCAGCGAAGCGCTGGCGCGCTCGCACAAGGGCGACAACGCCAGCTACCGCTACTCGTTCGACATGCTCGGCGAAGGCGCGCTGACCATGAAGGACGCGCTGCGCTACCTGGAAGACTACCGTCGTGCGATCCACGCCATCGGCGGCGATCACAAGGCCCGCGGTGGCCGTCCGGACGGCGACGTCAACAACGCGCCGGGCATCTCGATCAAGCTGTCGGCGCTGTACCCGCGCTACGAGCACGCCAAGCGCGAGCGCGTGCTGAAGGACCTGGTGCCGGGCGTGCTGGAACTGGCACAGCTGGCCAAGAGCTACGGCATCGGCTGCACCGTCGACGCCGAAGAGTCCGACCGCCTGGAACTGTCGCTGGACATCATCGAGCAGGTGTTCTCCGACGCCTCGCTGGCTGGCTGGGATGGCTTCGGCGTGGTCGTGCAGGCCTACCAGAAGCGCACGCCGTACACGATCGACCACCTGGCCGACATGGCACGCCGTGCCGGTCGCCGCCTGCAGGTGCGCCTGGTCAAGGGCGCCTACTGGGATGCCGAGATCAAGCGCGCGCAGATCGAAGGCTACCCGGGCTACCCGGTGTTCACCCGCAAGCAGAACACCGATGTGTCCTACCTGGCCTGCGCCAAGCGGCTGTTCACCCATGCGGACGCGATCTACCCGATGTTCGCCACGCACAACGCGCACACCATCGCGGCCGTGCGCAGCATCGCCAACGGCGGCGTGTACGAGCACCAGAAGCTGCACGGCATGGGCGACGACCTGTACGCCGAAGTGGTGCCGGCCGACCGCTTGAACCTGCCCTGCCGCGTGTACGCCCCGGTCGGTTCGCACGAAGACCTGCTGCCGTACCTGGTGCGCCGCCTGCTGGAAAACGGTGCCAACTCCAGCTTCGTCAACCGCATCACCGACGAGCGCGTGCCGATCGCCGACCTGATCCGCGATCCGGTCGAGATGGTCGCCTCGTTCGAATCGATTCCGCATCCCAAGATCCCGCTGCCGGTTGACCTGCTGCGCAGCCAGAACCACGACAGGAAGAACTCCATGGGCGCCAACCTCGCCAACGACAACGAACTGCGCGCCCTGGCCGAGCAGCTCAACGCCGCCGTGAAGCCGTGGCAGGCTTCGCCGCTGGTACCGGGTGCCAACCCGGCCGGCGCCGCGCTGCCGGTGACCAACCCGGCCGACACCCGCGAAGTGGTCGGCCAGTGGCTGGCCGCCGATGCCGCCACCGTGCAGAAGGCCCTGGCCAACGCCGTGGCCGCACAACCGGCCTGGAACCGCACCCCGGCCGCCAGCCGCGCCGCCATCCTCGAACACGCCGCTGACCAGCTGGAAGCGCGCATGCCGGAGTTCATGGCGCTGTGCGTGAAGGAAGCCGGCAAGAGCCTGCCCGACAGCATCGCCGAAGTGCGGGAAGCCGTGGATTTCCTGCGCTATTACGCCAAGCAGGCACGCGAGCAGTTCAGCCACGCCGAGAAGCTGCCCAGCCCGACCGGCGAGTCCAACGAACTGCAGCTGCACGGCCGCGGCGTGTTCGTCTGCATCAGCCCGTGGAACTTCCCACTGGCGATCTTCCTGGGCCAGGTAGCCGCTGCCCTGGCCGCCGGCAACAGCGTCATCGCCAAGCCGGCCGAGCAGACCAACCTGATCGGCTACTACGCGGTGAAGCTGCTGCACGATGCCGGCGTGCCGGCCGAGGTGGTGCAGTTCCTGCCGGGCGACGGCGCCACCGTGGGTGCAGCGCTGACCGCCGACCCGCGCGTGGCCGGCGTGGCCTTCACCGGCTCCACCGAGACCGCCCGTGCGATCAACCGTGCGATGGCCGCGCGTGACGCCGCCATCGGCGTGCTGATCGCCGAGACCGGTGGCCAGAACGCCTTCATCGCCGACTCCTCGGCACTGCCGGAACAGCTGGTCAAGGACGCGATCGGTTCGGCCTTCACCTCCGCCGGCCAGCGTTGCTCGGCCGCGCGCGTGCTGTTCGTGCAGGACGACATCGCCGACAAGGTGATGACCATGCTGGCCGGTGCGATGAAGGAACTGAAGGTCGGCAACCCGGGCCTGCTGTCTACCGACGTCGGCCCGGTGATCGACGCCGACGCGCTGAAGATCCTGCAGGAACACGCCGAACGCATGGACCGCGAAGCGCGCCTGATCGCCGCCGCCGAGCTGTCCGCTGAAACCGCCAACGGCACCTTCTTCGCACCGCGCGCGTATGAACTGAAGGACCTGGGCCAGCTGCACAAGGAAGTCTTCGGTCCGGTCCTGCACGTGATCCGCTGGAAGGGCGACCAGCTCGACGCGGTGATCGACCAGATCAACGCCACTGGCTACGGCCTGACCCTGGGCGTGCATTCGCGCATCGACGAAACCGTTGACCGCATCAGCAACGGCGTCCACGTCGGCAACGTGTACGTCAACCGCAACCAGATCGGTGCAGTGGTCGGCGTGCAGCCGTTCGGCGGCCAGGGCCTGTCCGGCACCGGCCCGAAGGCCGGCGGCCCGCACTACCTGCTGCGCTTTGCCACCGAAAAGACGGTGACGGTGAACACCACCGCCGCCGGCGGCAACGCCTCGCTGCTGACCCTGGGCGACTGATCGCCTGCATGGTGCGGTAAACAAGAAACCCCGCGAATGCGGGGTTTCTTGTGTTTTGCTTCCTGTAGCGCCGGGCCCATGCTCGGCTTTTCCGGCGCAGCCGAGCGTGGGCTCGGCTCTACAGGAATTCAGGTGCCGTCGTGGCCTCGGCCCGCATCAGATTGCGCCAGTGCCCGAGAGCAACAAGTGCATTGACCCAGAAACCGATGTACAGGATCGAGGTCAGGTGCAGGCCACGGCTGTAGTACAGCGGCACTGCAACGGTGTTTACCAGCAGCCAGACCCACCACGACTCCAGCTTGCGCCGCATCATCAGGATCTGCGCGATCACGCTCAGCACCAGTACCGCCGAATCGATGTACGGCGCATAGGCATTGGTCAGTCGGGTCAGCATCCAGCCGTAGCCGAAGGTGGCCACTACCGCCAGCGGCGCCAGCCAGGCCCAGGCACGCGGCCGCAATGAAGTAATCGGCAACGGCGCACCATGATCGCCGCGCAGCCACTGCCACCAGCCCAGCACGCTGATCGCGATGAAGAAGAACTGCAGCACCATGTCCGCGTACAGGTGCGAGCGTTCGAACACGGCAGCAAACAATGCACAGCCGACGATGCCCAGCCACCAGGTGTGCACGTTGTTGCGGCCGGCCAGCAGGATCGAGCCGGCGACGGCGATGTTGGCGGCCAGCTCCAGCTGGAAGTTCGGGTCGGACAGGTTCATGGCGCTATTGTCGTGGATCCACGCGCTGCGTAGACAACCCGGTAGATCCTCGCCATGCGTGGATGGAAATCAAGGCCGCACGCGCACCAGCAATCGCTGGCTTTCTCCGCTTCCCCAGCGTCCTGGCTGCAGGCCGGTTGAAGAGAGCAACGGCGCAAGCCAGTCAGGCGGAACGATGTCCCAGATCACGCCATCGAACGGATGCGGCCATGGCGTTCCCTGAGGATTCGGCGAATGCAGGAACAACGCACTCTGACCGGTATCCGGCGCCAGCGTCACCCAACACTGCACATGCTCCCGCCCGCTCGACGCAACCCGTTCAAGCAGCCGTAGGAGCCCTGCGGCAACGGCGATGCGATCACTGATATGGCGATTGCCGCGCCCCATCCAGTCAAGATGCGTGTGCCAGTAGTCGAACCATTCCGACTCCAACACGCGATCCAGAGTCGCGTTCGCCTTGGCCTCTTCCCGAGCCCAGTATCGGATCATCCGCTTCTGGTAGCGACGATCAACCATTTTGTATTCGCCTGCACTGCGTAAATCCCGGCAAGGTGGCAGGCACTCCCAATAAAGTCACGAGCCGGAAGCGTCATCCATGCATAAAAAAAAGGCCCCGCCTGCGCGGGGCCCTCCGTGTCCTGCTTCAGGCAATCGCCCGAATCAGAACTTGTACTGCATCGACGCCGCCAGCACGTCGCCGCTCACCTTGTACTTGCCGGTCACGGTGTTGGCAGTGGCCGAGGTCGAGGTGATGTTCGGATCCTTGGTGAACAGGTGGGTGTAACCCACGCTGTATTCCATCTTGTCCGAAGCGGCGTAGGTCAGGCCCAGCGACAGCCACTTGCGGGTGGTGTCCGGCACGCGCACGTCACGGTGGGCGTCGGTGGTCGGGGTCTGGTCGTAGGCCAGGCCGCCACGCAGGGTCAGCTTGTCGTTCACGCGGAAATCGGTACCGATCGACGCGAAGGTGGTGTCGCGGTAGTGGAACGGCAGCACGCTGTCCGGCTGGTTGGAGTCATAGTCGACGGTGACCTGGTCGAACTTGCTCCACGCCGTGCGCGTCACCTCGGCCATGATCTGCCACTGGTCGTTCACGCGGTGGGTGAAGCCCACGGTGGCGCTGGCCGGCAGGGTGATGGTGGCGCGGCCGTTGCTGTCGATGAAGGTACCCGGGGCGGCAGTGGCCAGGAAGGCGGCAGCGTTCTGCGGGATGGTGAAGTCGGCCTTGCCGTCGGTGATCTTGTGCTCGACCTTCGAGCGGTAGCTGAAGGCGATGTTGGTGCCTTCCACCGGGGTGACCGTCATGCCCAGGGTGTAGCCGACCGACACTTCGTCGCCCTTGATGCGCAGGTAGCCATCGGCGGTGCCCGGCGAGAAGCCGAGCTGGGCGGCCTGGCGTGCAGCGGCCTGCGACGCCGCCGCAGCCTGGGCTGCGGTGCCGCCTGCAGCCAGCACACGCGCCGCAGCGGTGCGCTGGGCCGTGGCGTTGATCGCGGTGCCGGTATCGACAGCGCTGGTCAGGTCGACGTTCAGGCGCTCGGCGAACACCGAAGCACCGAACGACAGGTACGGGTTGACGTCGTAGGAGAACGCCACGCCCAGGTCGATGGCCTGCAGCTCGGTCTTGACGCCGTTGTAGCGGCCGACCCAGTCGCGGTCGTATTCGGTCTTGAAGCCGAACGGCACGGTCAGCGAAGCACCGAAGTGCATGTTGTCGTTCTCGCCGAACGGCACGTGGAAGTACGCGGCCGGAACCGGGGCGATCATGCCGGCGTCGCCGCCGTTGCCACCGGAAATCGGCGCGCCGTTGCCGTACTGGCCCTGGCCGCGGAACTTGGCGCCGAAGCTGATGGCGCTGACGTCGCCCTGGACCAGGGTGCCGTCGAGCAGGCGCATGGAGGCCGGGTTGGTGGCGATGACCGAGGCGTCACCTTCGGTCGAGGTGGAGCCGGCGAACGCGCGGCCCAGGCCCTTGGCGCTGTTTTCCTTAAGCTGGAAGGCGGCAGCATTGGCATCGGCGGCGGCCAGCGCACCGGCAACGCCGACGGCCAGCAGGGTCAGTCGGGCAATGGTGGAAGCGGTTTGCATCGTAGTTCTCTCTCCGGTAAGCGGTGATGGTGCTCTGAGTGCGCCTGCGCCCGCCGGGTCCTGGGACCCATCGGAGCGCGCCGGATTCCCCTCCCGACATACGACGCCGTATGCGAGTATTACCCAGAGCTGTTAATGAAACAATAACAGCGCAGGCGGTTTTTTCGTCTCAAAAGCTGAACAGGACCGTCCCCACTGAAAGTGGCCGCACGCTAGGCTATTGGCATGTTCGTCTCGCTCCCGTCCCGCAAGAAGGCGGCCCTGCGCTGGGCCACGCCCGTGCTGTTCGCGTCATTGTGGCTGGCGTTCCTGTGGTCGATCTCGCGTCCGGACGATGCCCGCGGCAGCCTCTGGCTGGACTGGGGCGCCCTGTCCACCGGCCTGACCCGCCCGCTGGACTGGTGGGCGACGCTGCAGGACGGCAGCGTGCTGCGCCTGTTCACCGCCCTGTTCCTGCACGCGGACTGGTCGCACCTGCTGGGCAACCTGGTGTTCCTGTTGATCTTCGGCCTGCCCGCCGAGCGGGTGCTGGGGCCGTGGCGGCTGCTGCTGCTGTTCCTGGTCGGCGGCGCAGTGTCGAACCTGGTGGCGATCTACACCATGGGCAGCCCGGACCAGATCATCATCGGCGCCAGTGGCGCGGTGTCGGCCCTGATCGGTGCGTATCTGGCCCTGTTCCCGGGCGCGCGGCTGGGCGTGGTGATCCCGCTCGGCCTGTTCCTGGAGTTCGTGCGCGCCCCGGCCTACCTGCTGATCGGCGTCTGGGCGGCGCTGCAAGTGGTGTTCGCCCACATCGGCCCAAGCTTCGGCATGGTGGCCTGGTGGGCGCACATCGGTGGCTTCGTGTTCGGCGTCGTGTACGGGGTCTACGTGCGGGCTGCGATCGCGCGCCGCCTGCGCAAGCGCCACGGCTTCTGACGCCGGGTAGTGCCGGCCGCTGGCCGGCTCCACGCTCACCGGCCGGTTCGTAGCGTCGAGCGTGCTCGACTCCTTCATCGATATGGATCTGCTCCGTCCGCGATGATGCTGAATGCGTCACTCGCGACTGACCACCAACGTGTTGTGGTGGGTATCGAACAGCAGCGTAGCGCCGTCATCCAGCACCACGAAGTACTCAAAGAACGGTAACTCGCCGAGCAAAGGAATCAGTTCACTTGCCTGCAGAGTCCAGATCGGCCACGGCAATGCGCGCTCATCTGACGCTACCAAGCAGATTTCGCCGTTCACTTCCGCCAGCAGTTTCGCCAAGCAGGAAAGGCCTTCATCGCTGCCGTCGTATAGGATCGTCTGATCAGCCGACGCTTTGCCGGTCCACCAATAGACGAGGCACGGATCAATTCCATGGCGACTCGCCAAGGATTCCAGCAAGCCAGTGGCACGGTCAATCGGCAGCGGATCGCGACCAAGCAGTTGGCTGATCGTGGTCGCGAGGTTCGAATCATCCATGGACCGATTCTATCGGGCGACACCTCGGCTGCGCCGCCTTCCGGATGAACGGGGCGTCCGCCGGGCACGGCCCGGCGCTACCGTCAGGGCTTGGCCGGGGCCGGTGCGGGCTTTGCTTCCGGCTTTGCTTCCGGCTTAGGTTCGACCTTCGCTTCCGGCTTCGCCGCAGCGGCCTTCGCGGTCTTGGCGGCATCCGCCTTCTCGGCCTCGGCCTTCAACCGTGCAGCCACCGAACCGGGGTTCTTCAGCTCGGCCAGCGCGTCGTTGATCGGGCCGTCGCCCGGCAGCACCGCACCGGCGTGGTAGCCCTCGGTGCCTTCGTCGTCGCCGCGCAGATGGCCTGGCAGGGTGGCTTCGCTGTAATCGCTCAGGCTGGCCGGCAGGGCATCCTCCGCCGACGTAGCGGCGGGCTTCAACTCAACATCCGGCACGATGCCGGTGGCCTGGATCGACTTGCCGCTGGGCGTGTAATAGCGCGCGGTGGTCAGCTTCACCGAATCACCGTTGTCCAGCGGCAACACGGTCTGCACCGAGCCCTTGCCAAAGGTGCGGCTGCCAACCACTCGGGCGCGCTTATTGTCGCGCAGCGCGCCGGCGAGCACTTCCGAGGCACTGGCCGAACCGGCATCGGCCAGTACCACCACCGGTGCGCCCTTCAGCAGGTCGCCCGGGGTCGCGTCGAACCGGGCATCGCTGATGCTGATGCGGCCACGAGTGCTGACAATGTTGCCCTTGTCGAGCAGATCGTCGGCGACCTGCACGGCGGCCGTCAGCAGGCCACCCGGGTTGCTGCGCAGATCCAGCACCAGGCCCTTGAGCTGGCCACCGGACTGCTTCTGCAGCTGCTGCACATGCTTCTGGAAGTCCGAGCCGGTATCGGCCTGGAAGGTGCTCAGGCGGATATAGCCATAGCCCGGCTCGAGCAGGCGGCTGCGCACGCTGGTCACGCGGATGGTCTGGCGGGTCAGGCTGACATCGAACGGCTTCGGCTTGCCATCACGCACGATGGTCAGCACCACCTTGCTGCCGGCCGGGCCACGCAGCGGTTCGCTGGCATCGATCGCGCTGATCGGCTTGCCGTCGATGGCGATGATCAAATCGCCGGCAAGGATGCCGGCCTTGGCTGCCGGCGTGTCGTCGATCGGCGCGATCACCTTCATGCTGGCGTTGTCCGGCTGCTGCTGCAGCTCCACGCCGATGCCCTCGTAGGCACCGTTGGCCTGCTCGTCGAAGGCCTGCGCGTCTTCCTTGTTGAAGTAGGTGCTGTGCGGATCAAGGTCGAGCAGCAGGCCACGCACGGCTGACTGCATCAGCTTCTTGTCATCGACCGGGTCGACATAGGCGGCGCGCACCGCGTTGTACACGGCCACGAAACGGCGGATTTCCTCCAGCGGCACCTTCGAAGTCACCGCCTCCTCGCTGTTCGCTGCCTGCCCGCTGGTTTCCGGGCTGGGGGCGGGCGCGGTCTGCTGCGCCCAGGACAGCGCTGGCAACAGGGCCAGCAAGAGGGTGGCGGTACGGGCTGCGCGCATGGATCACTCCTGTCGACGGTGGCATGGTGCCCAAGGCACATGCACCGATTATGCGCGAAGCACAGCTAAATTCCCGTTGAATCCGGCCCGCATCCGGCGGGCCAGGATTCAGCGCCGCTGCAGCCAGCTGTCCGGGTTGACCGGCTGCCCGCCACGGCGCAGCTCGAAGTACAGCGCGGTGACGCCCTGGCCGCCGGAATTGCCGACCTTGGCCACCGCATCGCCGCGGCTGACCCGCGCGCCAGCATCCTTCAGCAGGGTGTCGTTATGCGCGTAAAGGCTCATGTAGCCGTTGCCGTGGTCGACGATCAGGATCATGCCGTAGCCGGTCATCCAGTCGGAGAACACCACGGTGCCATCGGCCACGGCCGTGACCGTGCTGCCAGCTGGCGCGCCGATCAGCACACCGCTGCTGGTGCGCCCATCGGGCAGCTTGCCGCCATAGCGGGCCAGCAGGTTGCCGGACAACGGCCACCCCAGGCCGCCGACCTTCGGCGCCGGTGCCGACGCCACCGCAGGTGGAACCTTGGTGGGCGGCGGTGGACGGCCCTGCGCGGCGGCCTGGCGTGCGGCGCGCTCGGCAGCGGCTTTCTCGGCGGCGGCCCGGCGTGCAGCGGCGCGCCGCTCGGCTT
>NZ_JBHHMJ010000009.1:0-269 GCF_042136455.1 Stenotrophomonas sp. 3diitr2024 | reverse complement strand
TGCCCGAACAGCGCGACAAGTACAACCTGGCCTCGGTCGGCCTGGGCGCGCAGCTGCGCCTGGGTCAACACCTGCAACTGCGCCTGGACTACGCCTGGCCGTATGCCGATGGCCCGGTCACGCGCAAGGACGACCCGCGCTTCGCCTTCGGTACCTGGAAGATCGAGATCCTGGCCGGCTATACCAGCGCCATCGCCCTGCTTGGCGTCGCCGCGCTGATGGCGGTGCAATCGCTGGAGCGGCTGTGGGTACCGGCGCCGATCCATTAC
>NZ_JBHHMJ010000003.1:0-334 GCF_042136455.1 Stenotrophomonas sp. 3diitr2024 | reverse complement strand
TGGGCCGTGCAGGGGACGCTACAAGTACGTCCCTGTAGCTCGATGGCGCCATCCATGGCGCCAACGCCCCTACACGGCCCACCCGCCCCGCCTCTGACAGGTTCCGGTGTACGGCCGGCCACGGAGTGAAGAAGGAAAAGCGAAAAGCGGGTCGCGGCGCTGCGCTTGCTCGGAGCCGAGCATGGCTCGGCTCTACAGCAGATCCGTCCCGATACATTCGTTTCCGGGAACGCTTCATCCACGCATGGCGTGGATCTACTGGACGCGCAAGTGGACTGTCCGAGGTGGGGCGGGTTGGGTTCGCGGGGGTGTCCGCGGCATGGATGCCGCGGCC
>NZ_JBHHMJ010000836.1:0-322 GCF_042136455.1 Stenotrophomonas sp. 3diitr2024 | reverse complement strand
CAGGCACGCACGCTCGACTACTCGCCCGCTTTCCAGATGGGCTCGCCGCCGGCCTTCGCGCTGGCACAGCGGCTGGCCGCACTGGCTCCGGCCCCGCTCAACCATGTGTTCTTCACCACGTCCGAGCATGGCACCGGGCTGGGCCTGTATATCGCCCGCGAGCTGTGCCGGGCCAACCAGGCGCGGCTGGACTACATCCCGGTTCCCGCTGGAGGTGGAAGGGCGCCGGTACTACCACCTGCCGCAGGGTCCGAAGCTGCCGGTGCTGGTGGCCACGCGCATGAGCCTGAGCTTCCCGTTGCTGATCAGCGCGGTGCCGCTG
>NZ_JBHHMJ010000834.1:0-576 GCF_042136455.1 Stenotrophomonas sp. 3diitr2024 | reverse complement strand
CGCATACAGAGATTAAAGAAGAAATGCTAGTGGAACGAACATTACCTGGTGATGGGGTTCCTCCAAATGCATTACGCGTAAGTAAAAAAGAGGTTATAGGTAAGTGGACAAATGATGGGCAGCCCATCACCGAAAATAGCTATCTTTTTAAAAATAAAGTAGTAAAGAAAGAGGAGTTAGCTGACTCTGCAATTTTAAATTTGAAAGATGGAGAAGTTGCATTCCCGTTACTCGTTGATTTGGAAACAAGTTCAGGTAATAGTATCATTCCTAACACTTATGTGGACTTGTATTTCAAACAAGTTGTGAAGGACGGGGACAATGAGAAGGTAGTGTTCGGTGGTCTTTACCAGCAGCTGCAGCTCGGCATCGGTGGTCACCTCGCCCTGCCAGCGGTAGGTGGACTGCGCGCCATCAAGGCGGGTCACGCACGCGGCCAGGCGCTCGCCGACCAGCGCGTGCGCGATGCGCTCGGCACTGGCCCGGTCCGGGCAGGTGGTCAACAGCAGCAGGACGGGATCGACGGTCGGCATGACCGTCGAGTATAGGGCCGCCGCCGGGTCTGGGCCCGGCGGC
>NZ_JBHHMJ010000831.1:0-7295 GCF_042136455.1 Stenotrophomonas sp. 3diitr2024 | reverse complement strand
CGCCGCAGGCCCCGTCACGGCAGGGCCTGCCATTGAAACCGCTTGCGTATGACGCCCGGATTGCGACCCGGTTGCAGTAGAGCCACGCCCTGCGTGGATCGCCCTCAACGCATCCGGTTGCTGGTGGTCACCAGGTCGTTGTAGGCATCCAGAATCGTCGACTGTGCGCCTTCAGGGTCGGTGGTGAGCCAGCTGCCCGACGCCTTGCGCTCGGCGGCCAGCGCATCGGCGGTGATCGGCTTGCCCTGTTCCAGGCGCTCGACTCCGCGCCCGGCGGTACGCACCAGCTTGTCGGCCGAGCGCTGCACATGGCCCCACATCGGGTCGTCCTTGCCGACACCACCGTTCTGGATTTCCGTCACCAGCGCCTGATAGTCGGCCAGCTGGCCGCGCAACACCGCAACGTCCGGTGCCTCGCCCTGGAACGCCATTGCCAGCTGCTTGCCATCGCCGACAAGGCGCAGATGGTAGTACGCCAGCGAGCGGCCTTCGCTTTCCACGATCTGCTTCAGCTGGGCGGCGCGGCGATCGTTCTCGTTCTTTTCCAGCGCCGCATCCATCGCCTCGCTGGCCTTGAAGAAATCAGCATAGGCCTGCATCAGCGGGGCATGCTGGCTGCGCATCCCTTCACCACCATCGCGACGATAGTCCTCGCGGGTGAAATAGCCATCGGCGCGCTCGATCAGGGTGTTCAGCGCCAGGAACGCCTGCTGGTACTGCCGCGCGGCCGCATCCAGCGACGTCGCCGGGGCCTTTGCCAGCGCCTCGCTCAACGGCTGGCCGCAGTACTCGACCCGGTGCGACAACACCTTGCCAGGTGAGCGCGGCTGCGCTTCCTTGCCGGTTGGACCGGCTTCGGGATCCTTCATCCAACCGGTGTAGGTCTGGAAACCCTCGTGGATGGGCTGTTCGACGCCGTTGTAGCACTCGATATAGGCGTTCACCTTTTCCAACCCGGGATCGGCGACAGCCAGCCCGGCCGGGTTGTTGCAGCCGGCCAGCGCGCAGAGCAGGAGAACAGGAATCAGGCGTGTGGATGCATTCAAATCAGTTCCTTGCACAAGTGAAAACTGCAGGCATCGTCATGCATGGCGCGAGCGCGCGCTCCAGCACCTCGGCAAGGTGCTGGCATTCGGGGCTGCAGGGCGTGTCATGCCGCAATCAACCTGCTCAATCGCGACAAAAGTGAAGCGTTGAGCTTCCCGCTTACTGGCGGTTGCTCTGGAAAACCAGCGAGTTGTATTCCTGCATCAGCTTGCTGGCCGAGCCGCGTGGCGCCATCGAGGGCGAATCCAGCATGCGCCGTTCGAAATCGCTGTAGGGCGTCTTGCTGCTGACCCGCTGCAGCCGCTCCTTGCCTTCCCGACGGAAGTTCTCGGCTTCGCGCTCGAAGCCGTTCCAGTCCAGCTTGCCCGGCTCCTGATCGGCCACCTTGGCATGCGCCTCGTCGGAAATACGGTTGAAGGCGTCGAGTCGTTCACGGGCTTGGGCCGGATCAAAGTCGTCCTCGCTCATCAGCTCCACGATCGCTTTGGCTTCCAGCATCATCGCCAGACGGTAGTACTCGCGCGTTCGCCCCTCGGCCTGTTCCAATACCTTGAGCTGCTCGCGCTGGGCAGCGTCATTCTGGCGCTCCAGCTCGGCGTTGAACGTTTCGCTGGCAGCCACGAAGTCCTTGAATGCGGCCATCAAGGGCGCGTGCAGTTGCTTGCCCCTGGCAAACCGGTCGTCTTCGTAGTCCTGGCGATCGTAGTAGTCGTGCGCCTCCTTGCTGATCGGCACCAGCGCCTTCAGCGCCTGCTGATAATGGCTGGCAGCAGCATCGAGTTCGGCCAACGCCGGCTTGGCAGCCATCGCCTCGGTCACCGGGCCATCGCACTGCTTCATGTCGTAATCGCTGATCTCGAACGGGCCGTACACCTGTGTCTCGCGCCCGGTCGGGCCGGCCTCGACGTCCTTGATCCAGCGCGTATAGGACTGGAGGCTGTCGTGCGTCTTCGAATCAAGCGCGTTGAAGCAGCCGATGTAGGCGTTGAGCTTCGCAGTCAACTGCTGCTGTGCGTCGGACGGCACCGTGTTGGCCTCCGGCTTGCCCGAGGCGCCGGCGTCGCCAGCGGTTGCAGGAGCCTTGCCACCGCAGGCGGCCAGGACAAGCGACAGCGAAGCGGCCAGCGCCGCGACGGAAAGCGTACGTGACATGTGTTCACATCCCTGTTGAAAACGGTTACAGCCCTGTATTCTAGCGCAGCAGGCCGAGGGCCGCAGCCCTCGGCCCTTGCGCAACGTAGCACTCAGTCCAGGAACAGATCCGGCAACAACGACCGCGACGGGTCCACGGCATAGCCGGACAGGTCGCTGACGCCGGCCTGTGCCAGCACTTCATCGTCGATCAGGAACTGGCCATTGAAGCCCGCCGCTTCGCGCACCAGCACCGCATGCGCGGCGTCGGCCATGATCTGCGGCGTACGGCAGCCGGCCGCATCGACGCCCGGAATCATGTTGATCGCATCGGTGGCGATCACCGTGCGCGGCCACAGCGCGTTCACCGCCACACCCTGCGGGCCGAATTCCGCGGCCAGGCCGAGCGTGACGAAGCTCATGCCCATCTTCGCCAGCGTGTAGCCGGTATGCGCGCCCCACCACTTCGGTTCCAGGCTCGGCGGCGGTGCCAGGGTCAGGATGTGCGGGTTCGGCGCCTGCAGCAGGTACGGCAGGCAGGCCTGCGCACACAGGAAGCTGCCACGCGAATTGACCTGCTGCATCAGGTCGAAGCGTTTCATCGGCGTATCCAGCGTGCCACGCAGCCAGATCGCGCTGGCGTTGTTGATCAGGATGTCGATGCCCCCAAAGGTGTCGACCGTGGCCGCAACCGCGGCGTGCACCTGCTCTTCCTCGCGGATATCGCACTTCAGCGCCAGCCCCTGGCCACCGGCGGCGGTAACGGCCTCGGCCGCGCTGTGGATGGTACCTGGCAGCTTCGGGTTCGGCACCGCCGACTTGGCCGCAATGGCCACGTTCGCCCCGTCACGCGCAGCGCGCAGTGCGATGGCCAGGCCGATGCCACGCGAGGCACCCGTGATGAAAAGCGTTTTGCCCTGCAGACTGCCCACGTTCCACACTCCAGCGTATGCAATGAGCCGCTAGTATGCCGCGCCGACGTGGAGTTCACCCGGCCTTGACGATACTGGCGCCTCCAGTCAACGCACGAGGTCCACGCCATGCGCCGTTCCCGCCTGTTGCTGCCTGCCCTGGGGCTTGCCCTGCTGACCGCCTGCCAGGGCCGTTCGCCGGAACCCGGCAAGGAACCGTCGGCCGGTGACACGCCTAGCGCGGAGAAAGCCGCCGCAGACGGCAAGCTGCGCTGGAGCGAGGCAGTGGTGTGGGATGGCGACCTCAACGCCTGCCGCCAGGGCGGGAATGCAGCCACGCGTGAGTGCCTGCGCGATGCGATGCGCGCTGGTGGCGCAAGCGCCGATGCCATTGCTGCCGCCGAACAGTTGTCCACCGGCGGCGAGCTGGCCTACGTGACGGCCTGGCACGAGAACGAAGGCCTGGGCATTGCCACGGTCGAGTATCCGTTCCGCGCCAACACCAACGAGGGCACCCGCCTGGTCGACGCCACCGGCAAGCGCATCGATGTGGATGCCGTGCAGCTGGACGACACCCTGCGTGCCGACCCCGCCGTGCAGGCCCTGCTGAAGGACCACCCGCAGGCCACGCCGTTCGCACCGGCGCAGTCGGCCGGGGCCACGCCGCTGGAGAACGGCGGCATCCGCCTGCTGTACCGCACGCCGCTGCGTGACTGCCACGCCTGCCCGGATGTAGGCCAGCTGCAGATCGCCTACGACTTCGACGCCAAGCGCAACTTCATCGGCCAGCAGGTAGTGCCGGCAACGCCGTAAGGTCGCCGGCACTACATCAAGGCCGTCAGCGGGCGCATCCACGCATCGCGTGGATCTACCGGTACGCCTGCGCCTGCTTCCTCAGCAGATGCGGCACGATCAGCCGATGCACCGGCGCAACCGGCAGCATGTATACGCGCCCGAACGCGTTGTGCGTATGCACCACGGTCGCCACTTCCAGCACGTCGCCCTGCCACTGCAGGGCCAGCTGCACACGCAGGTGGCGGTCGTCGTCTTCCAGCACGATGGCATCGTCACTGAGCGACTGCAGGGTGAAGATGCCCAGTCGCTGCCCGGGTTGAGGATCCGCAACATCCTGCACCGCGCGCAACGAGCCCAGGTGCTTCATGCCGAGCAGGCGCATGCCGCGATTGCGCAGCGCCATCAGCCCATCGAACCAGCCGGGAATGGTCGCGGCCATATCGCGATAGGCCTGCAAGGCCGAGCGCCCATCACGATGGATTGTTGCCTGGCAGGCGTGCACGAAGTCGGCACCGGCCAGCTGTGGGCGCAGGACGCTGCCCGCACTCGGTGGGCCGGTCACTACCTGCAGTGGACTCATGGCTTGGGCCCCTGCCCCTCGTTGTCTTCCCAATGCAGGATGCGACGGGTAACGAAGCGGTAGACCGGCTTGCCCGTGGCGAACCACAGTTCGCGCACCCACGAGGTGCGCTTGAGCACGCGCTTTTCCACTGGGGTGAGCGACTCACGGCAGTACATGCGCTTGTGCTTGAGCAGGTGGCGCAGGTCCTCGCGGGCCAGCAGGCGCATCCAGCGCGAGCGCGGGTTGCCGATCACTGCCAGCTGGAAGTCGATCAATGCCGGGCGGCCGTCTTCGGTCACCAGCCAGTTGGCTTCCTTGGCCAGGTCGTTGTGGGCCACGCCGCGCCGATGCAGCTGCTGCAGCAGCCGACGCGCGGCGCGGAACCAGGCCAGGTCGCCACGCGGTGGGCGCTGGTACATGGCGTCGCCGGCCATGAAACTGCGGTCGAGATGATGCCCATTCCACGCCAGCAGCTGCGGCACGTCGGCCATGCCATGGATATGGCGCAGCGCGCGCGCTTCGCGGCGGGCCAGCCACCAGGCCGGCAGGCGCAACCACAGCGGCGTGGCGCCCAGGTCACGGCGTACGAAGGGGCCGGCAGGCCCTTCCACACGGAGGATGCGACCGAAGCTGTCGGCCTTCAAAGCATGTGGTGGCGTGTCTGGCGTATGCGGCATGGGCCCATTCTAGGCGATGGCGCCGGTTGCAAACGGTCACCAAGCGGCTGGGAACCAGTCACCTTCACGCCCCTATAATCGGGCAATGGACTCTTCATGGATCGACGCCACGCTTGCGTGGATTGCCGCTCACCCCGTGCTGGCGGGTGCCGTTATCTTCCTCATCGCCTTCTGCGATGCGGTGATCATTCTCGGCGCCATCGTGCCGGCGCTGCCGCTGCTGTTTGCGGTGGGCGTGTTCATCGGCCTGGGCCAGATCTCCGGACCTTACGCGGTGGCGGCGGCCGCACTGGGCGCATTCGCCGGCGATGGCATCAGTTACTGGATCGGGCGCCGCTGGGGCGACCGCCTGCGTGGCGTGTGGCCGTTCAGCCGTTACCCGCAGCTGCTCGACCGCGGCGAAAACCTGTTCCGCCGCAACGCGTTCAAGAGCATTCTGGTGGCACGCTACGTCGGCGCGATCCGGCCGTTCGTGCCGGCCATCGCGGGCATGATGAAGATGCCAGCCAGCCGCTATGTACAGGCCAGTGGTATCGCCAGCATTTCATGGGCGGTGCTGTTCCTGGCCCCCGGCTGGATTCTTGGCGAGGCCTATGACGCGGTGGCCGCAGTAGCCGGTCGGCTGGTGGTGGTGGTCGGCCTGCTGGCGGTGATCCTTGGCCTGGTCTGGGCCCTCGTGCTGTACGGCTACCGCTGGTCGGCCGCGCGCATGGACAACTGGCTGGCACGCCTGCTCGACTGGTCCAACCGCCATCCGACGCTGGGCCGCTACACCGTCGGCGTGCTGGATCCGAAGCGGCGCGAGTCGGTGCCGCTGGCGATGCTGGCGCTGATGCTGCTGGTGCTGGGCTGGGGCTGGTTCGCGCTGCTGACCGTGGTGGTCGCGCATGGCGAGCCACTGGCGATCGACCTGCTGGTACACCAGGCAATGCTGGCCCTGCGCAACCCGCTGGCCGATTACCCGATGGCCGCGCTGGCGTCGCTGGGCGCCTGGCAGGTGCTGCTGCCGGCCACTGCGGCGGCGATGGGCTACCTGGTCTGGCGCCGGCGCTGGATGGCGGCCGCGCACTGGCTGGCCGCGCTGGCTTTCGGCCTGGCGCTGACCATGCTGCTCGGCGCTACCGTCGATGTTGTGCGCCCGGTCGACGCCAGCAGCGGCTTCGGCTTCCCGTCGGTGTCGGTGACGATGGCCACCATCACCTTCGGCTTCTTCGCGGTGCTGATCGCCCGCGAGATGCCCGGCCGTACCCGCGTCTGGCCGTACCTGGTGTCGGGCATCGTGGTCAGCCTGATCGGTTTCTCGCGCCTGTACCTGGGCGCGCATTGGCTGAGCGATGTGATCGGCGGCATGCTGTTCGGCACGTTCTGGCTGCTGGTGCTGGGCATCGCCTACCGCCGCCGCTTCAACCGCTCGTTCTGGGTGAAGCCGGTGGCATGGCTGTTCTACGGCGTCTTCGCCGTCGCCGCGATGTGGTACGCACCGCGCAACATCCCGGTGAAGCTGGAACGCTTCGAGCCGACCTTGCCGGCCCCGCAGGCAATGGACACGCAGGCCTGGTGGCAGTACGACTGGGCGACACTGCCGGCGCGCCGCAACGAGTTCGATGACGACCAGCGCTGGCCGCTGGACGTACAGGTGGCCGGTCCGCTGGCACCGCTGCAGGCGCAACTGGAAGCGCGCGGCTGGAAGCGGCAGGAGCAGGCTGGCTGGCAGCAGGCGCTGCTGATGCTGGACAAGAACACCGGCGCCGATGAACTGCCGGTGCTGCCGGCGACGCTGGAAACCCGCGTGGAAGCGCTGTTGATGGTACGCCCGGGTACACACCGTGATGAGCGCTACGTACTGCGCCTGTGGCCGGCCCCAGCGCAGTTGCAGCCGGGCAACACGCCGCTGTGGCTGGGCAGTGCACAGACCCTGCGCTACGAACGCCATTTCGAGTGGATCGGCATGTGGCACCCGCTGCGTGGCGTCGACCCGGCATTGAATGCCGTAAAGGACGCCGTGCAGGACCTGCCGCAGCGCGAGGACGTGCACAGCGAAACCGGGTTGCCGGTGCTGCGGTTGAAGACCACCACGCCCTGACCAGTACCGGTCGCGATCACCCAGTGTAGAGCCGAGCCCATGCTCGGCTGCTCTTCGCGGGATCCATCAAGCCGAGCATGGGCTCGGCT
>NZ_JBHHMJ010000827.1:0-9869 GCF_042136455.1 Stenotrophomonas sp. 3diitr2024 | reverse complement strand
ACGCTGGAAGTGCTGCCGCAGTGATGTGGACCACGATGCCGGGCACACCCCGGCATCGCCGCCACGACGCATCACCATGACTGATCCCCAGCTCGACATCGCCCACCTCGGCGGCACCACCATGGGCACCACCTGGAGCGTGTCGCTGGTCGCGCCGCGCCAGCGCGACCTGCACCCACTGCATGCCGGCATCCAGGCGCGGCTGGATGCGGTGGTGGCGCAGATGAGCACCTGGGAGCCCGGCTCGAACCTGAGTCGCTACAACCGCGCCAACGCGGGCCAATGGTGCGTGCTGCCGGCCGAGACCCGCCACGTTCTGGCCTGCGCACAGGCCATCGCTGCCGCCAGTGGCGGCGCCTTTGATCCCACCATCGGTCCGCTGGTTGCGCTGTGGGGCTTCGGTGCACACGCCGGCGAACGCCGCCCGCCCGACGACGCTACCCTGCAGGCCACGCGCGAGCGCTGCGGTTGGCAGCGCCTGCAATGGCGCGGCGATGCGCTGCAGCAGCCGGGCGGACTGCAACTGGATCTCTCTGCGATCGCCAAGGGCTTCGGCGTCGATCACGTGGCTGCCTGGCTGCGTGGTCAAGGCATTGCGGCAGCGCTGATCGAAGTCGGCGGCGAGCTGGCCGGCTACGGCCGCAAACCGGATGGCCAGCCGTGGCGCGTGCTGGTGGAGTCCGCACCGGAAGAAGATGCGCGGACCGACACCCCGCCTCGCGTGCTGGCACTGGATGGCCGGGCGGTGGCCACCTCCGGCGATCGCTGGCACCAGTACCACGCCGATGGCGAGGCTTACAGCCACAGCCTCGATCCGGGTACTGGCAGGCCGGTGCGCCAGGTCGCTGCGGCAGTCACGGTGGTGGCCGGCGATGCGATGCACGCCGATGCCTGGGCAACCGCGCTGACCGTACTCGGTCGCGACCAGGGCATGGCGCTGGCCGAGCGCGAAGGCCTGGCGGCGCGCTACCTGCAGCGCGCTGCAGGCGGCCCACAGGAGTTCCTCAGCAGCGCCTTCCAGCGTCTTCTTGACGAGCAGGGCGCATGAGCGGACGCCGGTCGCGCGCGTGGCTCGGCAACACCCTGGCCCTGCTCCTGTTGGCGCTGATCGGCGGGGCGTTGCTGCGCCTGCATCTCGGTGAGGCATGGTGGCAGGGCGCGCCACCGATTCGACACTCGCAGATCGCGGCACTCGCCACGGCCTTGTATGCGCTGGCCTGCGCTGTACTGTGGTGGAGTGGGCGCGCGCGCGACGATGTCGCAACCGGAGACACCGCGCCCCTCCTGCTGGTCTGGTCCAGCCAGACCGGCTTTGCCCGCGAGCTGGCCGAACGCAGTGGCGAGGCATTGCGTGGTGCCGGCGTGCCGGTGCGCGTGCGCGGTCTGCATGAGGTCGACGCCGCCTTGCTGGCCGGCAGCCAGCGTGCATTGTTCATCGCCAGCACCACCGGTGAGGGCGATCCGCCTGACCACGCGCTGCCGTTCCTGCGCGATGTCATGGTCTCGCCGCCTTCACTGCAGCACCTGCACTACGGCGTGCTCGCGCTGGGCGACCGCAGCTACGGCCACTTCTGCGGATTCGGCCACCAGCTTGACCAATGGCTGCGGCAGCACGGCGCGCATGCGCTGTTCGATGTGATCGAGGTCGACAACGCCGATCCGGCAGCGCTGCGTCATTGGCAACAGCTGCTGGGACAACTCGGTGGTGGCGCCAGTGAACTGCCCGACTGGAGCCCGGCCGAATACCAGCCGTGGACGCTGCTGCAGCGCGAACATCTGAACCCGGGCAGCTCCGGCGGTCCAGTGTACTGGTTGCGCCTGCGGCCACCGGCCGGCGCAGATGTGCAGTGGCAGGCCGGCGACATCGCCGAGATCGGCCCGCAGCATGCGTCGCACACCGTGCGTGCCTGGCTGGACGCACAGCGCTTCGATGCGGACAGGGTGCTGGATGACGGGCAGACGTTGCTGGCACGCGTCGCGCACTCGCACCTGCCTTCATTGGTCCCCCCGGGCGATCTGCCCGCGCTGCTGGCGACCCTGCAGCCGCTGCCGCATCGCGAGTACTCCATCGCCTCAGTGATGGCCGACGGCGCGGTGGAGCTGCTGCTGCGTCGCCAGCTACGCGCCGATGGAACACCCGGCATCGGCAGCGGCTGGCTGTGCGACCACGCCGCACTTGGCGAACCGGTGCAACTGCGCCTGCGCCGCAACGACAATTTCCATGGCGTCGCCGCCGAGGTACCGCTGCTGCTGATCGGCAACGGCACCGGCATCGCCGGCCTGCGCGCACACCTGCACGAACGCGTACGCAGTGGCGCGCGCCGTACCTGGCTGCTGTTCGGCGAGCGCACCGCCGCGCATGACTTCCATTTCGGCGAAGAGCTGCAGGCGATGCTGGCCGACGGCACGCTGGCGCGGCTGGATGCTGTGTTCAGCCGCGATGGCGGTGTGCATCGCTATGTGCAGGACCGCCTGCTGGCCGAAGCAGCAACACTGCGGCAGTGGGTGGATGAAGGCGCGACGATCCTGGTCTGTGGCAGCCTGCAGGGCATGGCCCCGGCGGTGGATGCGGTGATCGAGCAGGTGCTGGGGACTGCGGACAAGGAAGCGCTGTTGCTGGCCGGTCGTTACCGGCGCGATGTGTATTGAGGTTGCCCCATCCACGCATGGCGTGGATCTACTGAACCGCGTGTCCAGGCAGGGTGGCAACCGCAGTGCAAGTAGATCCACGCCATGCGTGGATGGTACCCACCGGCGCCCAGGAATCATCCCGCCGCACTCACCCTGATCGCCAACAACTCGCCCCCGCCCTGCAACTCGTGCCGCTGCCGTTCACCCGCTGACAGCCACGCGGTATCGCCGGCCTGCAGCGGCGGCAGGCCACTGTCGACACCAAACTCCGCCTGACCGGCCAGCAGGTGCAACGTCCACGCAGCGCCCGGTTCGCAGAAGAAGAACATCGACCCAACCAGTGGCCGGTGCAGGAGTTCGGCCTGCAGCAGGTCGCGCTTCCACATCAGGTTGAAGTCGTGGGTGGTGCCGTCGACCAGTTCGCCGTGCAGCGTTTCCTCGCCCGCAAAGCGCACGCGCCCATGCGGCGGCAGGACTTCGGCCACACGGCCATCCTCGAAGCGAAGACGCACGCCATTGCCCTGCAGCAGCACCAGTTCGCGCTCCACGCCGGGGAAGGCGGAGAACGCCGCGTCCTGCTCGATCTCGGCCACGGACAGGCGCAACGCCCAGTCATCCCCCTGCGCGGGCAGGCGCAGGATCTCGCGGGTCCAGCCCAGGCCGTTGCGCCAGCGTTCGCGGCGGTAGTCCAGGCGTGAGATGACCTGGCTCGGAGTGTGCAGCAGGGAGTCGACGTTCATCGGCGCATTGCATCACGCCGCGCGCCATCGTGCATCACCGCGTGGCCAGCGTGCCCTGGCCGCCGCACCCGCCGGCCAGCAGCTGCGAGTGTTTCAACCAGTCCTGGTCGGGGTAATAGGCGAACACCATCGTGCCGCCACGCAACGCATCGATCAGTGGCTTGGCCACCGACAGGCGCACCGCCGGGCAGCCCAGGCTGCGGCCCAGCCGCCCCTGCAGCTGCGCGGTGGCCGGGTTCACATACGGCGCGCCGTGGATGACGATCGCGCGATCACGCGCGCGGTCATTGAAGCCCGGCTCCAGCCCGGCCAGGCGCAGCGAATAGCCGTTGCCGCCCATGTAGGTCTCCTGCGCGGTGAACGCGCCGAGGCTGGACATGAAACTGCCATCGCGGTTGGAGAAGTGCTCGGTGCGGTTCTCGCCGCTGTTGCGGCCATGCGCCACCCATTCCTCGAACAGCAGGCGCTGGTGGGCCAGGTCGAACACCCACAGGCGCGGCTCGGTGGACGGTCGCGAGTAATCGATAACGCTCAGTCGGTCACCGTTGATGCCAAGCTCCGGCCGCTGCAACGCACAGCGCATGGCGCGCGCCGCCAGCTGCAACACGTGGCGGTCGGCCTTGGGCGCACTGCGCGACAGCAAGGCAGCCAGATCTTCGGCACTGGTGGCGAGGGCGGGCGTCTGCGCCAGCGCCGGGGCGCTGGCCGAGGTCGCCAGCAGGCCGAACGCGGCCAGCCGGCACAGGCGGGATGCAGTCATGGGCACAACGAAGGGACTCAGTTGCCCTTGAGGGTGGACCCTGGCGGCTCGGATTCCAAGACCGGCTGCATTCCGGATTCAGCCGGGCTTGGGCGGACCGCCGGCAGCGAGGTCACCAGCAGGGTCGTGCCTGGCACCAGCACCCGGTACAGCTGGCGGGCGAACTCGGCCGGCAGCGCCATCGGCAGCGAGGGCGTGGCCAGCAGGTCCGGCGTGGCCTGGGCGCGGTCCTGGCCCAGCAACGGGTAGGCCGTCCACTGGTGCAGGCGCTGGTTCGCGTCCAGCGGGCTGGGCGTATCGCTGAAACCCTGCCCCATCACGAACAGGGTGGTGCCCTGGAAGGCCGGCAGCGCGTCGGCCTTCAGCGGCGACTCGCCGATCATCACGCCATCGCGCAGCACGTACAGGCGCTGGTCGTGCAGGCTGACCAGGATGCCGACCTGCCCGGCCGGCGCCGCGCTGTCGTTCCACCAGGCCTGTGCCGGCGCCCCACCTTCCGGCAGGGCCTGGCCGCGTGCATTGACCGGTGCCAGCACCGACGGATAGGCCAGGGTCATCGGCGAGCTCTTGGCATCGGCCACCACGACGGTATCGCCGCGCTGGGTTTCGCTGAACAGCTTCTGCGCGAAGGCCTGCGGCAGGCGCACGCAGCCGTGCGAGGCCGGATGCCCGGGCAGGCTGCCGCCATGCAGGGCGATGCCGTCCCAGGTCAGCCGCTGCATGTACGGCATCGGCGCGCTGTTGTAGAGGTTGGACTTGTGGTCCTTGTCCTTCTGCAGGATGGTGAACACACCGGTCGGTGTCTCGTGCCCGGCCTTGCCCGAGCTGATCGTGGTCAGGCCGATGGCAATACCGTTGCGGTAGACGTAGGCACGCTGCTCATCGAGGCTGACCACCAGCACGATCGGGCCGGTCGGCGAGATTTCCGGATGCCACAGGTATTCGCCCGGTTTCAGGTCGGTCGGCCCGCGCACTTCGGCGGTGCCGGCAGTGGCAGCTGCGGGCTTGGCAGCCGGTGCCGACGCAGCGGCATGGGCCAGCAGCGGCAGGGCCAGTGCCAGGGCGAGCATCAGGGTGGTGGGGCGGTGCGGAAGCATCCAGCGGGGGTCCTTTCCATGCGGAGCCGCCACCGTACACCATAGGCCCGTGGTGGCCGCGGCAAAACCTGGCGCCGGAAATGAAACTGCCCGGCGACACAGCCATGTGTCGTACCGGGCAATCGTTACGTCCTTGTCGGCCTGCTGCCGCCCCCTCGCATCCTGCGCTGTGGGGGAAGCGTTGCGTCCTGCACGCGGCCGCGTCTGTCCTGTTTGTATCTCAGCCCCTTCCACAGGTCTGTGATGCCACCATCCTGGTGATTGGTGCCGCGTCCTGCGGCGGTCGGTGGTCACGGCCTTCCTGTCCGCGACCGCTGAACCAGCCTCCTGCCGGTTCCGACGATTCCTGCTGTCAGCGCCTGGGTACGGTCCGCACCGGTACCGATCCGGGTACCGGATCCGCCGGCAACAACCTGTTGCCTACGGTGATCCGCTGTCGATTCCGTTCGACGATCGCTTTCCCTATCCCCTTCACCTGCGCCAGGTCCTCGACGCGATGAAACGGGCCGTGTCTGCGCCGGTGCTCGACGATCGCCTCGGCCTTGGCGGCTCCGACCATCGTCAATCCCTGCTGCAGCGCCTGGGCATCGGCGCGGTTGATGTCGATCGGTTCGGCGGCATGCGCCCCAGCGATCCCCACTACCAGCACCAGTGCCCTCAACACGACACTCCAAGGCACGACGTGTATCTCCCTGTGATTCTGGCCGCCCCGACCGGCAATCCCGTCGGCAGGAACAGTGTCCGTCACCACATGTGCACAGCCTATCGGTTTCCCGGATTTCCGTAAGCCAGCCAAATACCCGACGTGATGTAGGAAAAACCCTACCCGTGGCACAGGCGTAGAATGGCCGGATCAGCCCATGCAACCGGAGTTTCAGATGGACAGCGCCAAGCTCGGCCAATTCGTCAATGACAAGTGGGACAGCGAAATCGTCCCGCAGTTGGTCGACTACATCCGCATTCCCAACAAGTCGCCGATGTTCGACGCCAATTGGGTGCAGAACGGCTATATGGAACAGGCGGTCACCCTGATGGAGAACTGGGCCAGGGCCCAGCAGCTGCCCGGCCTGAAGGTTGAAGTGGTGCGCCTGGAAGGCCGTACCCCGCTGATCTTCCTGGAAATTCCGGCTACCGGCGCCGAAACCGGCGACGACACCATCCTGCTCTACGGCCACCTGGACAAGCAGCCGGAAATGACCGGCTGGGACGACGACCTCGGCCCGTGGACGCCGGTCCTTCGCGGCGACAAGCTGTATGGCCGCGGCGGTGCGGACGACGGCTACGCCATCTTCGGCTCGCTGGCCGCGGTGCTGGCGCTGCAGGCCCAGGGCCTGCCGCACGCCCGCTGCGTGGTGCTGATCGAGGCCTGCGAAGAGTCCGGCAGCTACGACCTGCCGGCGTACGTCGACCACCTGGCCGAGCGCATCGGCAAGCCCTCGCTGGTGGTCTGCCTGGATTCGGGCTGCGCCAACTACGACCAGCTGTGGTGCACCACCTCGCTGCGTGGCCTGACCGGCGGCAACTTCACCGTGAAGGTGCTCAACGAAGGCGTGCATTCCGGCGATGCCTCCGGCGTTGTGCCGTCCAGCTTCCGCCTGCTGCGCCAGCTGCTGTCGCGCATCGAGGACCAGGACACCGGCCGCATCCTGATCGACGGCATGAACGTCGAAATCCCGGCCGAACGCCTGGAACAGGCCAAGCGCGCGGCCGAAGTGGTCGATACCGAGATCTTCGAGAAGTTCCCGATGGTCGACGGCCTGCGCCCGATGAACGAGGACCTGACCGAACTGGTGCTCAACCGCACCTGGCGCCCGGCCCTGTCGGTCACCGGCGTGGGCGGCATGCCGCCGCTGGAATCGGCCGGCAACGTGCTGCGCCCGCAGACCTCGGTGAAGCTGTCGCTGCGCCTGCCGCCGACCGCCGATGGCAAGGCCTGCGGCGAGCTGCTGAAGGAAGCGCTGCTGCGCGACCCACCGAACGGCGCGCAGGTCACCCTGGACCTGGAAAAGGCCTCCACTGGCTGGAACGCCCCGGCCATGGCGCCGTGGCTGACCCAGGCCATCGACGATGCCAGCCAGGCCTTCTTCGGCAAGCCGGCAATGTACATGGGCGAAGGCGGCTCGATCCCGTTCATGGGCATGCTCGGTGAGAAGTTCCCGGGTGCGCAGTTCATGATCACCGGCGTGCTCGGCCCGCACTCCAATGCGCACGGCCCGAACGAGTTCCTGCACATCCCGATGGGCAAGAAGGTCACCGCCTGCGTGTCCAAGGTGATCAGCGAGCACTACGCCGCCAGCCTGCGTGGCGAGACCAGCGGTTCGCCGGTGGCTGCCGACAGCGGCACCCGCCACGGCGACCACGGCTGCTGCTGATCCGGCACCGGTGACGGACGCAGCCTGGCCTTGCTAGGCTGCGTCCACACTCAAGCGGAATCCGCGCGCATGAATGGTCTGTTCGGCAGCAGCAGCTGGTTGTACATCCTGCTGGTCGGCTTCTTCGTCGGCCTGCTCGGGCGTTTCTTCATGCCCGGCAACAACCGCATGGGCTGCCTGCTGACCATCGTGCTGGGCATCCTCGGTGCACTGCTGGCCGGTTGGTTCGGCCAGTACATGGGCTGGTACGCCCCCGGCGAACCGGCCGGTTTCCTCGGTGCGGTAGTGGGCGCGGTGGCCGTGCTGGCCGTCCTGCGCCTGTTCAGCGGCCGCCGCTGACCCCGTCCCTCCTTCCCCTCCTGTTCCCGACGTTGGCGCGCCCAGCGCCCCCGGATATGCCCGCATGACCGAACCCGCCTCCGATCCCCAGCGCAGCGCGCGGCGCCTGCAGTGGGCCCGTACCCAGCTCGACGATGCCAGCGCGGTGGTCGAGCGCGCTTCGGTCGATGCCGGCATGCGCAGCTACTGGCGCACGACCAGCACCCGTGGCAGCCACATCGTGATGGACGCCCCACCGGGGCTGGAAGATCCGCGGCCGTGGCTGCGCATGCGCGGCCTGCTGCACGACCACGGCCTGCGCGTGCCTGCATTGCTGGCGCAGGACCTGGAGGCCGGCTTCCTGCTGCTGGAAGATCTCGGCGGCCCGACCCTGGCCAGGATCCTCGACGCGCGCAACGCCGATGAATGGTTCGGCCGCTCGATCGAACAGCTGCTGCGCCTGCAGGCGATTCCGGTACCGGCCGACTTCGGCCAGTTCGGCGAAGCGCTGCTGCAGCGCGATGCCGGCCTGTTCGACGAATGGTTCCTGCAGCGTCACCTGAACCTGGAACTGGACTGCGGTGAGCTCGAGGGGCTGCAGCTGGTACATCGCCGGTTGATGGACAACGCGCTGGGCCAGGCCCAGCTGATGACCCACCGCGATTACATGCCGCGCAACCTGATGCCGGTCGACGACGGCCCCGCGGTGCTGGATTTCCAGGACCTGGTGCGTGGCCCGATCGCCTACGACGCGGTGAGCCTGTTCAAGGACGCCTTCCTGAGCTGGCCGCTGCAGCGCGTTGACGAGTGGCTGGCGCAGTACCACGAACGCGCGCGCGACGCCGGCCTGCCGGTGCCCGACCGCGCCACCTTCCTGCGCGATGCCGACTGGATGGGCATCCAGCGCCACGTGAAGATCCTCGGCCTGTTCTGCCGCTTGCGCTACCGCGACAACAAGGGCCATTACCTGGACGACGCACCGCGCTTCATCGGCTATCTGGATGAAGTGCTGCCACGCTATCGCGAGCTGGCGCCTCTGCAGCAGCTGCTGGAAAGCCGCATCAAGCCGGCGCTGGCCGAACTGGGCGCACCGATGCGCGTGGCCCGATGAAGGCGCTGGTCTTTGCCGCCGGGCTCGGCGAGCGCATGCGCCCGCTGACCCTGCACACACCCAAGCCGCTGCTGGAAGTGGCCGGCAAGCCACTGATCGTCTGGCACCTGGAGCGCCTGGCAACGCTCGGCGTGCGCGAGGTGGTGGTCAACACCGCGTGGCTGGCCGAGCAGTTCCCGGCGACGCTGGGTGATGGCAGCCAGTGGGGCCTGCGTCTGCATTTCCTTTACGAAGGGCAGACCCCGCTGGAAACCGGCGGCGGCATCCTCAACGCATTGCCGGTGCTGGGCGATGCCCCGTTCCTGGTGGTGAACGGCGATATCTGGACCGATTTCGATTTCGCCACGCTGCCGCGCGAGCCGCAGGGCCAGGCACACCTGGTGCTGGTCGACAATCCGGTTCAGCACCCGAACGGTGACTATCGGCTGGATGCACAGGGCCTGCTGCACCACGACCGCGCAGGGCCATGCCTGACCTATGCCGGCATCGGCGTGTACCGCCCCTCGATCGTGGCCGACTGGCGCGCGGTGATCGGCGATGCGCCGGGCAGCGAGCGGCTGCCGCCGAGGTTCTCGGTGGTGCCGCTGCAGAAGCATTTCATGGCGCAGGGGTTGATGACGGGGCAGCACCATCGGGGGCGTTGGACCGATGTCGGGACCGTGGATCGCCTGCGCGCGCTGGATGCTGAGTTGGCGGCGAACGGCTGAGCCCCTCGTGGCTGGACGTTTTGAGAGCAGAAGCCGTGCTTGGCCGGGCGGGGTGGATTCGCGGGGGACGCCGTGGACCCGTCCCTGGGGGCTTGGCCACGGCATCCATGCCGCGGACACCCCCGCGAACCCA
>NZ_JBHHMJ010000820.1:0-269 GCF_042136455.1 Stenotrophomonas sp. 3diitr2024 | reverse complement strand
CGTTGCTGGCGGCACCGGCCATGCCCTCGGTCAACGACAGCACTTCCTCGTTGCGGTCCAGCATCAGCAAGGTGGTGCTGAACTCGGCCATGCGCGCGTCCAGTGCGCGGTCGAGCAGGCCGGAAACACGCAGTTCATCGGCGCCGGTGTTCTTGTCCAGCATCAGCAGCGCCTGCTGCCAGCCAGCCTGCTCCTGCCGCTTCCAGCCGCGCGCTTCCAGTTGCGCCTGCAGCGGTGCCAGCGGACCGGCCACCTGTACGTCCAGCGGC
>NZ_JBHHMJ010000819.1:0-4120 GCF_042136455.1 Stenotrophomonas sp. 3diitr2024 | reverse complement strand
CGGCCGCTGGCCGGCATTCGCCCAGGACCGGGACGCGCCTGATTGCCGGCCAGCGGCCGGCACTACCGGCAAACGCCAGACTCGGCTACACCCCGGTTTCCACCAGGTGGTCGATGAAACTGCGCACCTTCGGCGCCAGGTGGCTACGGCTGGCATACACCGCGAAGATGCCGATCGGCGAGGCCTCCCATTCCGGTAGCACGCGTACCAGGCGGCCATCGGCCAGCGCGTCTTCCAGCAGGAAGTCGGGTTGCAGGATCACACCCATGCCGGCGATCGCCGCTTCGCGCAGCACGTCGCCGTTGTTGGCGTGCAGCAGGCTGTTCACCGCCACCTTCACTTCACCGCCGGGTCCCTGCAGCGGCCAGTGGTCGCCAGCGGCCCAGTAGCTGTAGCTCAGGCATGCGTGATCCTGCAGATCCTGCGGCGTCTGTGGGGTACCGCGTGCAGCCAGGTAGGCCGGCGCCGCGCACAGGCTCACCCGCGATTCGCCCAGCCGGCGCGCGATCAGCGCCGGGCTCGGCTCGCGGGTGATGCGGATGGCCACGTCGTAGCCTTCCTCGACCATGTCCACCAGGCGGTCGGACAGGGCCAGGTCCAGTTCCACCTGCGGGAAGCGCTCGCGGTAGCTGGCCAGCAACGGGCCAAGGCGGGCGATGCCCCAGCTGACCGGTGCGTTGATGCGCAGCGTGCCCGAGGGTTCCAGCGCTTGCGCGCCGATGCTGGCCTCCAGCGCGTCGAACTCGGCCAGCAGGCGCACGCACTGGGCGTAATAGGCGGCGCCGGTGCTGGTGGGGCTGACCCGCCGCGTGGTGCGGTGGAGCAGGCGGGTGGACAGGCGCTTTTCCAGTGCCGCGACCTGGCGGGTGACGCCGGCGGTCGACATGTCCAGGGCCTGTGCCGCGGCACTGAAGCCGTTGCGCTCGACCACCGCTACGAACACGCGCATCGCCTCGAGGGTGTCCATTGTTGCGCCTTATGAAATAAATACCGTCAGACGATCGTATTTATCGGCTCGTGAAGTAGCAATAACCTGTATCCACTCCCTTCAAGGTGCTTCCCATGCACACCGCCCCCCCTCCCGTTTCGCCGCTGGCCCCGTACGGTGCCACCCTGCTGCGCCTGGCCCTGGGCGTGCTGTTCCTGGTCCATGCGCTGATCAAGCTGCTGGTGTTCACCCCGGCGGGCACGGCGGCATTCTTCGAATCGCTGGGCCTGCCCGGCGTGCTGGGTTACCTCACCATCGGCGCCGAGCTGGTGATCACCACTGCGTTGCTGCTGGGCATCTACGCGCGCTGGGTCGGCCTGGTCGGCGTGCCGCTGCTGCTGGGCACCATCGTCACCGTGCACGGCGCCAACGGCTTCGGTTTCGCCAATGCCGGCGGCGGCTGGGAATACCCCGCGTTCTGGGCACTGGCGCTGGTAGTGCTGTTCCTGGTCGGCGACGGCAAGTGGACCCTGCGTTCGCGCTGATCGCCGCCTGATCCTGCAACTGGAGCATTCCATGTCCCGCCTGCCTTCGTTGTACATCTCCCACGGCTCGCCGATGACCGCCCTGCATCCGGGCCAGGTCGGCGTGCGCCTGGCCGAGCTGGCGCGCGACCTGCCGACGCCGCGCGCCATCGTGATGGCCTCGGCGCACTGGCTGGGTCGGCAGCCGCTGGTCGGCGCGCATCCGCAGCCGCCGACGATCCATGACTTCGGCGGCTTCCCGCGCGCGCTGTTCGAACTGCAGTACCCGGCGCCCGGCGATCCGGCGCTGGCCGAAGAAGTGGCCCGCCGCATCGCCGCTGCCGGCCTGCCGGTGGCGCTCGACCCTCAGCGTGGCCTCGACCATGGCGCGTGGGTGCCGCTGCGGCTGCTGCGCCCGCAAGCCGACATCCCCGTGGTGCCGCTGTCGATCCAGCCGCTGCTCGGCCCCGGGCACCAGTTCGCGCTGGGCCGCGCGCTGGCGCCACTGCGTGAGCAGGGCGTGCTGCTGGTCGGCTCGGGCAGCATCACCCACAACCTGCACGACTGGGGCGACTACCAGGACGGCAAGGAAGCGTCGTACGTGCGGCCCTTCATCGAGTGGGTCGAGCAGCGCCTGGCCGCCGATGATCGCCAGGCCCTGTTCGACTACCGCCGGCAGGCACCGTTCGCCGAACGCGCGCACCCGACCGACGAGCACCTGCTGCCGCTGTTCTTCGCGATGGGCGCAGCCGGCGAGGACGGCTTCGGTGCACGCCGCATCGATGCCGGCATCGATGCCGGCTTCCTCGCCATGGACCTGTACCGCTTCGACGGGGCATGAGCCGGGGCTGACGCGCGACCGCCCCGGCCGTCGCGCTCATGGCCGCATGTGGTAGTTTTTTCCGGGTTTCCGGCGCTGGCCTTCGAGCCTCCCCGCGCGCCGCTTCCTGGAAGAAGCATGCATACCATTGAAGTCGTCCTGGCGATGCTGGTGGCCGTTGTCGCCAGCGGCTACCTGGTTCGCGTCCTCCCGTTCTCGTTGCCGCTGCCGCTGGTGCAGATCGGCCTGGGCGCGGTCATCGCCGGGGTGTTCAACCGCGGCCACGCGCTGGAGCCGGAAGTGTTCTTCCTGCTGTTCCTGCCGCCGCTGCTGTTCCTTGATGGCTGGCGCATCCCCAAGCAGGGTCTGTTCCGCGACAAGGGCGCGATCCTCGAACTGGCGTTCGGCCTGGTGGTGTTCACCGTCATCGGTGCCGGCCTGCTGATCCACTGGATGATTCCGGTGATGCCGCTGGCGGTGTGCTTTGCGCTGGCGGCCATCGTCTCGCCGACCGACCCGGTGGCGGTCGGCGCGATCGCCTCCAAGGCACCGATTCCCAAGCGACTGATGCACATCCTGGAAGGCGAGTCGCTGCTCAACGATGCGTCCGGCCTGGTCTGCTTCCGTTTCGCGGTGGCGGCGGTGATGACCGGCTCCTTCTCGCTGGCCACGGCCTCGCTGACCTTCCTGTGGGTGGCGGTGGCCGGCCTTGCGGTGGGCGTGGCGGTCACCCTCGGTGTCTCCACCTTCCAGCGCTGGTTGTGGCGCCGCTTCGGCGAGGAACCGGGTGCGGCGATGCTGGTCAACCTGCTGATTCCGTTCGCGGCCTACCTGCTGGCCGAAGAAATCCATGCCTCGGGTATCCTCGCTGCCGTAGCGGCCGGTATCGCGATGAGCTACGTCGAGCTGACCGGCCGTGTCTCCGGCAGCATGCGCGTACAGCGTGCGGGCGTCTGGAACATGCTGCAGTTCAGCTTCAACGGCATCATGTTCGTGCTGCTGGGCGAGCAGCTGCCCGGCATCGTCGAGCGTGCCACCACCACCATGAACGAGTCCGGCCACCAGAGTGCATGGTGGCTGCTGGTGTACGTGGTGGTGATCAACCTGGCGCTGATCCTGTTGCGCCTGCTGTGGGTATGGTTGTCGCTGCGCTGGAACCTGCTGCGTGCACGCCGCCGAGGCCTGGAACGCGGCGAGGCACCGAACTGGCGCATCGTGGTGGCGACCTCGGTGGCCGGCGTGCGCGGCGCGATCACCCTGGCCGGCGTGCTGACCCTGCCGTTGTTCCTGCCTGATGGCAGCGCGTTCCCGGCGCGCGACCTGGTGATCTTCCTGGCCGCGGCGGTGATCCTGTTCTCGCTGGTCGGCGCCAGCGTGGCGCTGCCGCAGCTGCTGAAGGGCCTGCAGCTGCCGGCCGATTCGGGCGAGCGCAAGGAAGAGGACCTGGCACGCCGGCTGTCGTCCAAGGCTGCGCTGGCCGGGGTCGAGCGCATGCGCCAGCAGCTGGTGATGAACCAGAACACCGAGAACGTGCAGCTGTACAACGACGCTGCCTCGCGGGTGAGCCTGCTGTATCAGCGGCACCTGGAGAAGGACAACGACGGGCCCGACGTGGACCCGGAGAAAGTGCGGCGCATGGAGCTGGGTTACCGCCAGCTGCGCAGCGCCGGCCTCAATGCCGAGCGTGAGGAGCTGTTCCGGTTGACCCGGCGCGGGGTGATCTCCGATGAGATCTCGCGGCGCCTGATCCGCAACCTGGACCTGCTGGAATCGCGCAAGCGCGAGTGACTCGGCGGCCATGCGCCGTCGAGCGGGGTCAGATCCCTTTCCGCAGGAAAGGGATCTGAC
>NZ_JBHHMJ010000815.1:0-4185 GCF_042136455.1 Stenotrophomonas sp. 3diitr2024 | reverse complement strand
GGCCGCTGGCCGGACGTAAAACACCATCCACGCATGGCGTGGATCTACTGATGCACTCCCGGCAGCCGGCCAGCGGCCGGCTCTACCCCGCCTTATTCGTCAAACGGACGCTGGCCGAGCGTCTGCGTCACGTGGTCGACGAAACAGGTGATGCGCGCAGCCAGCGCGGTGTTGCGGTAGTACACCGCGTTGATCGGCTGCCGCACCTCCTGCGTCTGCCTGGCGAACAACTGCACCAGGCGGCCGTCACGCCGATCCTGGCGGGTCAGGAAGTCGGACAGGCAGGCGATGCCCAGCCCGGCCACCGCCATCTGGCGCAGTGTCTCGCCACTGGACGAAGCAATCGCCGGCTCAATCACGAAAGGACCGCCATCGGCATCCTGCAGCGGCCATTCGTTCAACGAACTGGGCTGGGTGAAGCCCAGCAGGTCGTGCTCGCGCAGCTGCTCCACCCGCGTGGGCGTGCCGTGCCGTCGCAGGTACTCGGGGCTGGCCACCACGCGGATGCGGCTGTGGCCGATCGGCCGCGCATGCAGGCTCGAATCGCGCAGCACGCCGATGCGGAACGCCACGTCGGTACGCTTCTCGATCAGGTCGGTGATGCCCTCGTTGGAATTCAGCTCCAGCTCCACCTGCGGGTAGCGCTCGCGGAAGCCCTCCAGCAGCGGCACGATCACGTGCAGCATGAACGGCGTGGCGGCGTCCACGCGCAGGCGCCCGACCGGCTGCAGCCGCCGCGCGGCCATCTGTTCCTCGGCCTCGTCGACCGTGGCCAGGATCGTGCGCGCGTACTCCAGGAACGCCGCGCCTTCCTCGGTCAGCTCCAGCCGCCGCGTGGTCCGCCGCAGCAGCGTGGTCTGCAGCTTGTCCTCCAACCGCGCCAAGGTGCGGCTGGTGGCCGAGATGGTCAGCTCCAGCGCCTCGGCCGCCGCCGTGATCGAACCACCATCGACCACCGCCACGAAGGCCTTCAGCTCATCCAGGGTGGTTTTCATTATTTACCTCGCTGCAAAAGCATTTCCCGTATACACGGCTTAATCAACAAATGTAAAGCGCCCACACTTCGCCCTGTCCCGAGCCCGCCGGCTCTCTACGAAGTCCCTGGAGTCCATCATGAGCGTTCCTTCCTTTGGCGTCGGCACCTTCCGCCTGACCGGCCATACCGTCATCGACTCGGTGCGCAACGCCCTCGACGTCGGCTACCGTGCGGTTGACACGGCGCAGATCTACGGCAACGAAGCCGAGGTCGGCCAGGCCATCGCCGAATCCGGCGTCCCGCGCGACCAGCTGTTCCTGACCACCAAGATCTGGGTCGACAACTACGCCGCCGACAAGTTGATCCCGAGCCTGCGCGACAGCCTGGCCAAGCTGCGCACCGAGTACGTCGACCTGCTGCTGATCCACTGGCCGGCGCCGGGCAATGGCGTTGAACTGCGCGAGTACATGACCGCACTGGCCGAAGCCAAGACGCTGGGCCTGACCCGCCAGATCGGCGTGTCCAACTTCAACATCGAACTGACCCGGCAGGCCATCGAGGTGGTCGGCGCCGGCGAGATCGCCACCAACCAGATCGAACTGAGCCCCTACCTGCAGAACCCGGCGCTGACCGCCTTCCTGCAGGAACAAGGCATCACTGTCACCTCCTACATGACCCTGGCCTACGGCAAGGTGCTGAAGGATCCGGTGCTGGCCACCATCGCCGGCAAGCACCAGGCTACCGTGGCCCAGGTCGCGCTGGCGTGGGCACTGCAACTGGGTTACTCGGTCATCCCGTCCTCGACCAAGCGCGAGAACCTGGCCAGCAACCTGCTCGCCCAGGACCTGCACCTGGATGCCGATGACATGGCCGCGATCGCCGCGCTTGACCGCAACGGCCGCGAAGTCGATCCGCCGGGCCTGGCCCCGGCTTGGGACTGAGGCGCCTCGCCATGTGCAGTGCGTTGGCGCGGCTGCAGGCCGGGGGTTTCAGCATCGGCATCGAAGCACCGCTGGACAATGACTGGACGCCGCTGGGCGAACAGGCGCGACGCGCCGCGCGACGCCTGCCCGGCGAACCGGACCTGCAGCGCCATGCGGAGCTGGCACGGCTGGCCGACCGCCTCGGCTTCCGCGCGCTGTGGGTACGCGACGTGCCGGTGTACGACCCGGCCTTCGGCGATGCGGCGCAGGTGTTCGAGGTGTTCAGTTACCTGGGCTACCTGGCCGGCATCACCGAGCACATCCTGCTGGGCACCGGTGCGGTGGTGCTGCCGATCCGGGAGCCGTTGCTGACCCTGAAGTCAGCGCGCAGCGTGCAGCGGCTGAGCGGCGACCGCCTGCTGCTGGGCGTAGCCAGTGGCGACCGCCCGGTGGAGTACCCGCTGTTCGGCCGCGACTTCGACAGCCGTGGCCGCCGCTTCCGCGAGCAGATCGCACTGCTGCGCGAAGGCGCCGCTGCGCACCTGCCGCAGGGCCTGGACGTGCTGCCCGCAGATGGCCCGGCCCTGCCGTTGTTCGTGGCCGGCCTGGCCCAGCAGCAACCGGCATGGATCGGCCAGCACATGGAGGGTTGCCTGGCCTACCCGGGCACGCCACAGGACCATGCGCAGCGCGTGGCGGCCTGGCGCGCCGTGGCCGGCAACAAGCCGTATGCCAGCTTCATCCACCTGGACCTGGTAGCCGATGCTGATGCCCCCTTGCAGCGCTGGCGCTTCGGCCTGCGTGGCGGCCGCAACGCCCTTTTGGCCGAGCTGCACGCCATGCAGGCAGCCGGTGTCGACCACATCGGCCTGCAGTTCCGCCGCAACGAACGGCCGTTGGCCGAAACCTTCCACGAAATCGCCGAGTACGTGCTGCCGCACTTCCCGGCCCATGCCCGCGCCGCCGCGACGGCCTGACAGTTACCGGAGCTTTGCCATGAAGATGAAGACCCTGGCCGCGCTTGCGCTGGCCACCCTGCCGCTGTCCTTCCAGGCCACCGCCGAGGACTGGTATCCCTCCGCCTACGGCGCCGACGACGAGATCGGCGCGGCCAACCTGCTGACCGCCGACGTGGTCAAGCACGCGGTATCGCTGGTCAGGACCGGCAAGACCTATCCGCTGGCGGTGCCGGTGGACAAGAACCTGCCCGCGTTCCGCCACCGCAGCTTCCGCCTGTACAACGTTCAGGTCGGCCAGCAGGCCGGCAAATCGCTGGGCCCCAACAGGTTCACCTTCAACGATGAACTGGTGAACGCCTGGACCGGCGTTGGCACCCAGCTCAACGGTATCGGCCATATCGGCATCGACAACGTCTACTACAACGGCAACAAGGCCGCCGACTTCGTCACCGTGGACGGTGTGCGCAAGCTCGGCGTCGAGAAGGTGCCGCCAATGGTCACCCGCGGCGTCGTGCTGGACATGACCGCGTACTACGGCAAGGCGATCGTGCCCGGTGGCACCGAGTTCACCGTGGCCGACATCCAGGCCGTGCTGAAGAAGCAGGGCCTGAGCCTGCGCAAGGGCGACGTGGTGCTGTTCAACACCGGCTGGCTGGAACTGATCGGCAAGGACGACAAACAGTTCCTGGAAGTGGAACCGGGTATCGGCATGGAGGCGGCGAAGTGGCTGGCCGACCAGGGCATCGTCGCCTTCGGTGGCGACACCTGGGCCTCGGAGGTCTACCCGAACCCGGACGGTGCCGAGGAGTTTCCGATCAACCAGTACATGCTGGCCAAGCGTGGCATCTACAACCTGGAGCTGATCGACAGCCGTGCCCTGGTGCGCGACAAGGCCTGGGAATTCCTGTTCGTGCTCGGCCAGCCGCTGTACGTCGGCTCGACCCAGGTGAACATCAACCCGGTGGCGATCCGATGAACACCGCCGCTGACCTTCCCGTGTTCGCCGGCCGCCGCTTCCGCGTCAGCTATGACGGCCTGGCCGCCGACAATGTCTACAGCGCCGATGGCCGCCACGTGCAGTACGCCATCGTCTCCGGCGCCTATGCCGGTGCGCAGGGCGAAGCCGCCTGCGAGTGGCAGCGGATCAGCGACGGGGTCTATGCCATTTCGTGGCAGGAAGCCGATGGCGCTACGGTCGTGCATGTCGACGATTTCGTGGTGGGTGACACGGTGTACCCGATCAAGGGCAACGCCCAGCCGGGCTACCCGCAGATCTCGCTGGTCAGCGACCTGTCCGCCCACTTCGGTGACTGGCGCTTTGGTGCAA